>JAFZGE010000210.1 GCA_017555545.1 Alistipes sp. | reverse complement strand
CGCTGCTCGAGGGTCTCGATATGACCATAGAGCATTGTGCAGTTTGTCGAGATGCCCATGTTGTGAGCAGAACGATGCACCGCAAGCCACTCCTCGGCACTACACTTATCAGGGCATATCTTTGCACGAAGCTCAGCATCAAAAATCTCTGCACCACCACCAGGGATGCACTCCATGCCTGCCTCCGCAAGACGGCGCAAGCCCTCATCAAGCGAAACACCCTCACGCTTAATCATATAGAATATCTCAACGGCGGTGTAGGCCTTGACTGCGACATGGGGCAACTGGCGCTTCACTCTGCGCACCATCTCCACGTAGCTATCGAGATTGTGCTTGGGGTGTACGCCACCCACGATGTGTACCTCGGTGATATCAGCGCTACGCAACTCTGCGGCACGTGCCTCAATCTCATCCATTGTCATCGCCCACGCATCGGGGTCTCCCTCCTTGCGGCGGAACGAGCAGAACTCGCAGTTGAAGAGGCAGATATTCGAGGGTTCAAGGTGTACATTACGGTTATAGAAGACCTTGCGACCGCTCATAGCAACCTTGCGCTCTGTAGCCAACTCTCCGAGCAGCCACAACGGCGCCTCGCGCCACAACACAAGGGCATTTTCTGCCGAGAGACGCTCACCACGACGTAGCGAGGCGACAATATCGTTAATATTCTGCATGACTATTTAGGTGCTTTTCTATAAACAATAATTGCGATTAGGGCGAACACGATATTCGGCAACCACACGCCAATCCATGGCTCAATAGAACCGCTGATGGCAATCTGCTCCGAGACACGTCCCAACATCAAATAACTGAAGCACAACGCGATACCAATACCGATGTGCATACCCATACCTCCACGCACCTTGCGCGACGCGAGTGCCACGCCGATAATCGTAAGGATGAAGGTTGAGATGGGGTACGAGAAGCGTGCATGGCGCTCTACCTCGATAAGGAACACCTCATCCGAACCCTTGCTACGCTGCTGCGCGAGGAAGTCGTTAAGCTCCTCGTACGTCAAGGTCTTAACCACACCCGAGATATCGCCCAACTCTCTAACATCGAGGTTGATAAGCGTATCGAGGTTACGATACTGCTTACCGCAGAGTGTACCATTCTCATCGCGCGAGTAGATCATATAGCGGGGTGCTGTCCAGCGCTGTGACTCCACGTCAAACGATGCGTTTGCTGCATCGAGTGTCTCAACAAGCTGTGCACTATCGAAGCGCTCAATAGCAAAGAAGGGGACACGCTGCAAGCCAGGCGAGAAGCCGCGCACATAGGCGTAGGTGTCATCCTCAATCTGGCGATATACATGGTCGGGGTAGACAAGCGTCTGCTGCTTCTTGAGATATTTACTCTGGAACTCAACGCTATCCTTCTGACCCTCAGGGATAATCCAGAGACTAAGCACAAGACTCAGCGCCGTGATAAGCATAGCGCCCATCATATATGGCCACATGAAACGGCGGAAGCTCACACCGCCCGAGAGTATCGCAACAATCTCAGTCTGCATAGCCATCTTCGACGTAAAGAAGATCACGGCAACGAAGGTGAACAGCGCACTAAACTGACTGATGAACTGCGGAATGAAGTTCATGTAGTAGTCAAAAACGACAGCCTTGAATGGAGCCTTGAGCTCGGTAAAGTCATCGACCTTCTCCACATAATCGAACACCACGAGGATGATGACCATCATCAGGATACCGAAGATGTAGGTACGCAAGAACTTACCCAGGATATATTTATCGAGGGTACGATAGCCAGGAATCGATGGTATAAGTCTTATTCTCATCGTTTTACTTAAGCGTTACCATTATAGTCTGCGACCAAGCTTAACCACCATCATCTCCTTCCAGGGCTTGAAGTCGCCAGCGATGATATGCTTGCGTGCCTCACCAACAAGCCATAGGTAGAAGGCTGTGTTGTGTAGCGATGCAATCTGCGCTGCGAGCATCTCCTTGCACACCACGAGGTGGTGGAGATATGCCTTGGAGTATTGGTGGTCTACGAAGGTCACACCATTGGGGTCGATAGGCGAGAAGTCTGCCTCCCACTTCTTGTTACGAATGTTGATGACACCCTCCGATGTAAAGAGCTGACCATTACGGCCATTACGTGTTGGCATCACGCAGTCAAACATATCGACACCACGGTCGATTGCCTCGAGGATGTTGATTGGCGTGCCGACACCCATCAAGTAGCGTGGCTTATCAGTCGGTAGCACCGCATTACACACCTCAATCATAGAGTACATTACGTCGGTGGGCTCGCCTACTGCCAAGCCACCGATAGCGTAACCATCAGCATTGTACTGCAACACATTACGTGCTGCCTGCTCGCGCAAGTCGGGGTAGCCAGCACCCTGCACAATGGGGAACAACGACTGGTAGTGACCCCACTTGGGCTGTGTCTGGTGGTAGCGATTGAAGCAGCGGTCAAGCCAGCGCTCGGTGAGCGCCAACGACTTCTTTGCGTAGTCGTAGGGAGCATCACCTGGAGGACACTCATCGAATGCCATCATGATGTCGGCACCAATGGTGCGCTCCGTGTCAATAACGCTCTCGGGCGTAAAGACATGGCGCGAGCCATCGATATGCGACTGGAAGTGACAACCATCCTCCTTGAGTTTGCGGCATGCAGCCAACGAAAACACCTGAAAGCCACCACTATCCATAAGCATTGGTTTCTTCCATGTCGAAAACTGATGTACACCACCCGCCTTCTCAATGATATCCATACCTGGACGGAGATAGAGATGGTAGGTGTTGGCAAGGATAATCTGAGCCTTAGCCTCATTCTCGACGTCGCGATGGAAGATACCCTTCATCGCTGCTGCAGTGCCCACGGGCATAAAAATTGGGGTCTCAATTGGACCATGGTCGGTCTCGATAAGACCGGCACGCGCCTTCGTTTCGGGCGCCGTATGTTGCAATGTAAATTTCATAACGTATATATAACGTGCAAAGATACAAAAATAATTGTTAATCACCAATTGCAGATGTTAATTGTTTTTATTACCTTTGTACGCTTATTATTATTTAGAGGAAATGCAGTTTTTTATCGACATATTTGAACACTACTCATGGCAGGGCATATCACTTGTGCTTCTGACAGTTACACTATTTGCAATACAGTTTTACTACTACGTAATCGCCTATAATCGCATTATCAGTTTCCGCCTTTTGCGCGAGCGCGAGAAGCGTCGCGACAATCCCCCCATCTCCGTTATCGTGCCAATGCGCGGTGAGAGCGAGCGTTTTTTGGTGGATGAGCTACCCGCACTTCTACATCAGGACTACGACAATTACGAGGTTGTAGTGGTGTATATCGGCGGCGATACAGACTACTACGATGAGCTCCAGCGCATACGCGACAACCACTCATACATGCGACTCACAAAGATGGGTGGCAACGAGCGCCTCTACATCTCTACAAAGCAGGCACTCAACGTGGGCATCAAGTCGGCACAGTACGACTGCCTTCTCTTTACCATCCCTGGTGCAACACCAACCTCAAGCGAGTGGGTTGCAACAATGGCAAAGGGTTTTGAGCGTGGCTCGGTGGTTATTGCACCCGCCATTCCCAACTTCGAGCATAAGTCACTCTCGACATATATCATGCGCCTCATAGAGTTCAACATGATGCGTAACGCCATGGCTCGCGCCGTAATTGGCAAGCCATACTACGCACCACGCAGCAACTATGGCTTCGACCGCAACCTATACGAGCGCACACGAGGCTACAACCACCTCCGCATCGACATCGGCGAGAACGACCTCTACTTGCAGGCCATCGCAAATGCAAAGCGCACATCGGTAGTTATGTCGCGCCACTCTATCGTGAGCGAGGAGCGCATCGACATGGTATCGGAGTGGGTTGAGCAGATGCGCTACCTGGGTAATGCACGCCGCTACTACCCCACCGACGCGAAGTGCTTCACAGCACGCGAGTTGGGTAGCCGTGCACTCTTCTTCCTCGCAGCACTCGCCATCATCGCGATTCTTCCCCTCGAGCTAAAGCTCGGTGCAATAGCCTTAGTATTGTTGCGTTATATCATCGTGGTGTGGTCATCACGCCGCGTGGCACTCAAGCTCGGCGAGAAGGATATAGCACTCAAATATTGGATTTACGACCTCTTTGGCCCCGTTATAGAGTGGATGCTTTGGTCACGAAAGAGCCGCAACACACCCCGCGTATGGAAATAGATGACTACATCGTAGCCTCCGACACCGAGTTAGTGGAGTTGGCATCGGGAGGTGATCAGCAGGCCTTCGAGTATCTCTTCACGCGCTACCGCGAGGCACTAACCCGCCTCTTCGAGCAGCGCCTTGGCGACAAGGATACGGCAGCAGACCTCTTGCAGGAGACATTCATCAAGGTATACCTGCACATCGGGGACTACTCGCGCAGCTACACCTTCGGACAGTGGATATACACCATCGCTCGAAACACTCTTGTAGACCACCTGCGCCGCCGCACCAACGACCTCTCGATAGATGAGCGCTTCCGTGCCCCACAGGCCACCACGCCATCACCCGAGGAGTCGGTGATTATGAACCAGAGCCGCAACCACTTCTACAGCGCTATCGAGGAGCTCTCGGAGGAGTATCGCCAGATTATCGAGATGCGCTTTTTGGAGGAGTACTCATACGAGGAGATTGCCGAGAAGCTCGGAAGACCGATAAACACCATAAAGACGCAGATACGACGTGCCAAGGCCGCCGTCTGCAAACTACTCTTGGAGAAGGAGTAAAAAAAACACGGCATAATATAGTACCACACGGCATAATTAATAGTACCACACGGCATAACATCAATTAGCATGAACAGCGACCTGTTACTAAAATATTTTCCCGATATCACCGAGCGCCAGAAGCAGCAGTTCGAGAGCCTCGGTGCGCTCTACGAGGAGTGGAACGCACGCATCAACGTGGTGTCGCGTAAGGATATGGAGCACCTCTACACACGCCACATCCTCCACTCGTTGGCAATCGCCAAGGTGTGCCAGTTCGAGGCGGGTGCACGTGTCGTAGACATTGGCTGTGGCGGAGGCTTCCCCTCTGTGCCCCTTGCCATCATGTTCCCCGAGGTCGAGTTTGTGGGCTGCGACTCCATCGCCAAGAAGATTCGCGTTGTGGAGGGCATCAAGGCGGGTGCTGGCATCGATAACCTCACCGCCGTGAACTCACGCGCCGAGCAGCTTGGTCAGAAGTTCGACTATGTGGTGTCGCGTGCCGTTACTGAGATGGCGCGATTTATGCCATGGGCATGGCCGTTACTACGCAAAGGTCAGAAGGGCACACTCCCCAACGGCATCCTCTACCTCAAGGGGGGAGAGCTTGCCGAGGAGCTTGCTGCAACACGCCGCCACTGGGACTTGTACGACATACGCACGATGTTCGATGACGAGTTCTTCGACACCAAGCGCGTCGTATACACAAAGAAGGATTAACTATGAGCGACAAACGAAGGGTTCTAAGCCAGGAGGAGCGCATGCTGCTTGAGCAGCGCGGATGCTCCGCACTCTCATGGGATGAGGTCACCGTAACAGCAGACTTCCGTCCCGAGCAGTTGCGCAATGTACGCTTCGAGGGTCGCACATCGATAGGTTCACGCACACGCATCTCGGATTCTACCATCGCCAACTACATCATCGGCAACGACTGCCACATCGATGACGTATTGCGCATGGAGTGTCGCCACGCCTCAACCTTTGGCGAGGGTGTGGGTGTCGCTGCGGTGAACGAGAATGGCGGCCGTACGGCTGTCATCTACCGCGAGATTACATCGCAGATTGCCTACATCATGACCATGATGCGCAACCGTAAGGAGGCGGTGGAGCAACTCATCAAGCTCGCCACAGCGCGTGCTGAGGAGCGTCGCAGTACCATGGGCGTGGTGGAGGATGGCAGCACCATTATGGGTGCACGCTTCATCCGCGAGGTACACGTTGAGCGTGGCGCAACAATTGAGGGCGCATCGCACCTCGAAAATGGCACGGTAGGCTGCAATGCCCATGTAGGCATCGATGTGCGCGCCAAAGATTTTATCTTTGACAACGACACGAAGGTGGATGGAGCGTCGAGCATCGAGCGCTGCTTCGTGGGCGAGAACACAACGATTGGCAACGGCTTCACAGCTGTAGACACGCTCTTTTTTGCTAACTGTCACTGCGAGAATGGCGAGGCGGCATCTGTTTTTGCGGGTCCCTTCACCGTTTCGCACCACAAGTCATCGCTGCTTATTGCTGGTATCTTCTCGTTCTTTAACGCAGGTAGCGGCACTAACCAGTCTAACCACCTCTTCAAGAGTGGTGCTGTGCACCAGGCCGTGCACCAGCGAGGCACGAAGTTCGGGAGTAGCGCCTACGTGATGTCGCCATCTATTGAGGGCCCCTACACCGTGGTCTTGGGACGCCACACGCGCCACCATGACACGCAGGATATGCCCTACTCATACCTTGTGGAGGAGGATGGCTACACGTTGCTTATGCCAGCGCTCTCGCTAAAGAGCTACGGCACGATTCGCGACATCGAGAAGTGGAAGACACGCGACAAGCGCAACCTTAAGCGCGACAATATATGCTTCGAGGAGTTTAACCCCTTCATCACGGGTAAGATGATGCGCGGTGTGGATGCTCTGACGCGATTGCAGGAGCGCGACCCCGAGGCAAAGACATATAGCTACAACCGCACGACAATACGTGCCTCGATGATACCCCGAAGCCTCAAGCTCTACAACAGCGCCATAGCGGCATCGTTGGGAGCAATGCTACGAGGTGGCGACTACACCAAAGAGGAGTATGACCACACCGAGTGGATAGATATTGCGGGACAGTACTTACCCCTAGGTACTACGGAGGAGCTGCTACGCCGCATAGCTGCGGGAGAGTTGACACTCGAGGCAATAGCCGAGGAGCTCAACGCATGGTACAAGCGCTACGATGACATGGCTGCGGCATACGCCTTCGATGTGCTGGCATCGCTTATGGGTCATGTGCCCTCGCAGGTGGAGGTCGAGGAGACCATCGCTGCTGCGGAGAACATCCTCAAGCGTATGCGCGAGACTACCGAGGCAGATCGCGAGCGCGATGCAGGCCTCGACATGATGGTAGGCTACGGCTACGACTTCCGCGATGAGGGCGAGCAGATGGCAGACTTCTTAAATACACGATAACGAACTAACACGAACACAATAACTAACACATTAAACAACCAGAACTATGGAGAAAGTAAAAGTTTTGATCATTGGTAGCGGCCCTGCAGGCTTTACTTCAGCTATCTACACTTCACGTGCTAACCTCTCACCCGTACTCTACGAGGGTATCGAGCCAGGCGGTCAGCTCACAACAACTACAGAGATTGAGAACTTCCCAGGTTACCCACAGGGTATCACAGGTACAGCTATGATGGAGGATCTCCGTCAGCAGGCTTTGCGCTTTGGTGCAGACGTACGTCGCGGTATCATCACTGACATCGACCTCTCAAAGCGTCCTTTCAAGGCTGTTGTAGACCACGAGCACGAGATCGAGGCAGAGGCAGTTATCGTATGTACAGGTGCATCTGCTAAGTACCTCGGTTTGGAGTCTGAGGCTAAGTACCGCGGTATGGGCGTTAGCGCATGTGCTACTTGCGACGGTTTCTTCTACCGCAAGCAGGATGTAGCAGTTGTAGGTGGTGGCGACACTGCTTGCGAGGAGGCTACATACCTTGCATCTATCTGCAAGAAGGTTTACCTTATCGTTCGTAAGAACTACCTCCGCGCATCTAAGGCTATGCAGGAGCGTGTATTCAACACACCTAACATCGAGGTATTGTTCGAGCACAACACTAAGGAGGTTCTCGGTGATGAGGATGGCGTAATCGGCGTACGCGTTGTTAGCACCTCTGGCGAGGAGCGCACACTCGACATCTCAGGTTTCTTCCTCGCTATTGGTCACCACCCCAACGTAGAGGTATTCAAGGGTCAGCTCGAGCTCGATGAGCAGGGTTACATCAAGGTTGTTCCTGGCACATCTAAGACATCTGTTGAGGGTGTATTCGCTGCGGGCGACGTTAAGGATCCACACTACCGCCAGGCTATCACTGCTGCAGGCTCAGGCTGTATCGCAGCTTTGGATTGCGAGCGTTGGTTGCTTGCACAGTAATCAATGGGGTTTAGCGTAACCATATTAGGTAACTCATCTGCTAAACCTACACCGCACGCCCACCCATCATCACAGGTAGTAAACCTCAACGAGCAATACTACCTCGTAGATGCGGGTGAGGGTGTACAACAGCAGCTCATAAGGCGCGGCATAAATCCGCTGCGCCTTAGGGCTGTATTTATTTCACACCTACATGGAGACCACTGCTTCGGTCTCTTTCCGCTTATAGCAACCCTCGGCTTGGAGGGCAAGCGAACACCCCTGGACATATATGCTCCTGCGCCCATGGGTGATATTTTGGAGTACCACCGCCGCTACTTCTGGGATGATCTTCCCTACGAGGTTAAGTGGCACGAGGTGCGTACTACGGAGCATGCAATTATCATGCAGAACAACACCCTCGAGGTGTGGTCGATACCCCTGCGCCATAGAGTGCCCACCGCGGGCTTCCTATTTAAGGAGAAGCAGCCAGGGCTCAACGTCGACAAGTTCAAGATAGAGAAATATGGGCTCTCGATAGCCCAAGTAGTGGCAGCAAAGCGTGGCGAGGATATAACATTGGAGAGTGGCGAAGTCATCCATAACGAGGAGTTGACCTATATCCCCTACCAAGCTCGCTCCTATGCCTACCTTTCCGACACAGCATACTCCGCAAAGGCGGCAGAGCGTGTGCATGGCGTAGATTTGCTCTACCACGAAACGACATACTCCATCCGCGAGGCTAAGTTTGCCAAGGGGCGTGGTCACTCCACAACCGAGGAGGCGGCAAAGGCAGCACTCAAGGCGGAGGCAAAGAGACTAATTATTGGACACTTCTCGTCGCGCTACAAGGATCACGATGCCCTGTGCGCAGAGTGTCGCGAGATATTCCCCAACACCGATATTGCCGCAGAGGGCATGACATTTAACATAGAGGAGAAGCGATGATTAAGGCAGATATACAATTTGTGCGCTCACTAGCCGAGAAGCGCGTGCGCGACCAGGAGCGACTCTTTGTCGCTGAGGGCAGCAAACTTACTGAGGAGATACTCGCCTCGGACTTCGTTGTGCGCCGCATCTACACCACACGTCACGACCTCAAGGGCAAGAACATCGAGGTTGTAGACCAACGCGAGATGGAGCGCATATCGCAGCTCAAGACCGCAAACGACACTCTTGCCGTGGTGGAGCAGCCCAACCACAAACTGTCGTTAGCAAACCTACGTGGCAAGCTAACTGTAGCCCTCGATGGCGTGCAGAACCCAGGCAACCTTGGCACTATCATACGCCTTGCCGACTGGTTTGGCGTCGAGGACATCATCTGCTCGAAAGATACGGCAGACTGCTTTAATCCCAAGGTCATTCAGGCCACTATGGGTGCTATACTTCGCGTTAGAGTACACTACACCGATAACCTCCCCGCGTTATTGGCCGATGCTCACCGCGAGGGACTAAACATCTATGGCACGCTCCTCGACGGAGGCAACATCTACGATGAGAAGCTCGCCTCTAGCGGCATTATCGTAATGGGCAACGAGGGACGTGGCATTACTGACGATACACGCAAGGCGCTTACCCACCGCCTACTCATACCCCCATACCCTGCTGATGCACCCACCTCAGAGTCGCTCAACGTAGCGATGGCGACAGGTATTATCCTCGCCGAGTTCCGTCGTCAGCTGAGATAAGCTAATTATAAAGCATTAAGGATATGAAACGACTACTTTTGGCCGTTGCAGCCATTGCAACCATCATTACTGCCGAGGCGCAGACACGCACAGAGCAGCTCCTGGAGCGCGGCTGGCGCTTTACGCGCGAGGATAGCGCAGAGTTCGTAGCTGAAGACTACGATGACAAGGCATGGCAGGAGGTTACCGTGCCCCACGACTGGGCTATCTATGGCCCCTTCAGCATCCACAACGACCGACAGAATGTAGCCATCACACAGGATGGCCAGAAGGAGGCAATGGAGCACGCAGGACGTACTGGCGGTCTACCCTTTGTTGGCGTAGGCTGGTACCGTCTCGACTTCGAGGCTCCCGCATTCAAGGAGGGCAAGTGTGCAACGCTCATCTTCGACGGTGCCATGAGTCACGCACGCGTATATATAAATGGTATGGAGGTGGGTTACTGGCCCTATGGCTACAACTCGTTCCACTTCGACATCACCCCTTACATCAAGGCGGGAGAGGTTAACACCCTCGCTGTACGCCTCGAGAACGAGAACGAGTCATCGCGCTGGTATCCTGGCGCAGGTATCTACCGTAATGTGCACCTCGTAGTTACGGAGGAAGCCTATGTTCCCGTGTGGGGCACGCAGCTCACAACGCCTACCGTAACGAAGGAGTGGGCAAAGGTTGAGCTACGCACAAAGCTTGAGACCGCAGAGGGTGCAGACAGAGATATCTACCGCATCGTTACCGACATCGTAAGCCCCAAGGGTGAGGTGGTAGCCTCAAACGAGGCTCAGCTTAGCCGTTACGACAACACCCTCTTTGAGCAGACGTTCGATGTGGCAAACCCTGAGCTCTGGAGTGTTGACAACCCCGCGCTATACACTGCAAAATCAAGGATCTACGCTGGCGACACACTCAAGGATGAGTACTCTACACGCTTTGGTATTCGCACCATTGTGATTGTTCCCGAGGAGGGTATGTACATCAATGGCGAGCTCACGAAGTTCAAGGGTGTATGTAACCACCACGACCTTGGCCCTCTTGGTGCTGCTGTAAATGACGCCGCTATCCGCCGTCAGATTCGCATCATGAAGGATATGGGCTGTAACGCCATCCGCACATCACACAATATGCCTGCACCAGAGCTTGTCGAGGCGTGCGATGAGATGGGTATGATGCTTATGCTCGAGACCTTCGATGAGTGGAAGACCCCAAAACTCGCGAACGGCTATCACAAGCACTTCGATGAGTGGGCTGAGCGCGATATGGTAAACCTCATCCACCACTACCGCAACAATCCAAGTGTGGTGATGTGGTGCATCGGCAACGAGGTACCCGACCAGGGTGACAAGATGTGGGGACCAAAACTCTCACGCTTCTTACAGGATATCTGCCACCGCGAGGATCCTACACGCTACGTTACACAGGGCATGGACCAGCCACACAACGTTGTCTATAACAATATGGCAGCGATGATGGATGTTGCGGGCTTCAACTACCGCCCATGGCACTATGGCAACAACTACGCTGCACTCCCTCAGCAGATTATCCTCGGCACAGAGACCGCCTCTACGGTAAGTAGCCGTGGCGTATATAAGTTCCCCGTTGAGCGCCGCTCGATGGCTACTTACGAGGATCACCAGTCTTCATCGTACGATGTTGAGCACTGCAGTTGGTCTAACCTTCCCGAGGATGATTGGATGTGGCACGAAGACTACAACTGCTGCATCGGCGAGTTCGTGTGGACAGGCTTCGACTACCTCGGTGAGCCTACACCATACTACACAAACTGGCCAAGCCACTCATCACTCTTTGGTATTGTAGACCTCGCAGGTCTACCCAAAGATCGCTACTACCTCTACCGTAGCCATTGGAACAAGGAGGAGGAGACACTCCACATCCTACCCCACTGGACATGGCCAGGTCGCGAGGGCGAGACGACTCCAATCTTCGTATATACAAACTATCCCTCGGCAGAGTTGTTTATCAACGGCGTAAGCCAGGGCATTCGCACAAAGGATACATCTGTAACTCTCGAGAACTCATGGGATGAGGCATCGGAGAAGGCACTCAAGCGTCAGTCGCGCTACCGCCTAATGTGGATGGACACCAAGTATGAGCCAGGCACCGTTAAGGTTGTGGCATACAACGAGGCGGGCGAGGCTGTAGCCGAGAAGGAGATCAAAACAGCGGGCAAGCCCCACCACATAGAGCTCTCAGTAGACCGCGCGACGATTGAGGCTAACGGCAAGGACTTGGCATTCGTTACCGTGAGCGTTGTGGACAAGGATGGCAACCTCTGCCCCGCAGCCGACAACCTCATCGAGTTCAGCGTAGCGGGCGAGGGTCACTACCGCGCAGGTGCTAACGGCAACTCGGTATCGTTGGAGCTCTTCCACGAGCCCAAGATGAAGGCATTTAGCGGCATGATGACAGCCATTGTCGAGAGCAACGACACCCCAGGAACTATCACCCTCACAGCACGCTCTAAGGGTTTGAAGAGTGCTAAGATTGTGATTAAGAGCGAGTAAAATAGAACACAAAAGAGATATGCAGTTTATTAAGAGACTTTTCATTGCAAGCCTCGGCCTCGTTGCCTTGTCGCTTGCAGGATGTGAGGGCGTGAATATCGACCCCAACAACCCTCCCACCATTGAGCTTGACATCTACAACCTTAATGTAACGGGCGAGGGTGGCGACATCCCCGTATTCTATGCCGTTACTAACCCCGTGAAGGGTGCTAAGCCCGAGGCAAAGGCAAATGTAGCGTGGATTACACCTATCGAGATTACCGACTGGTCAATCATGCTTCGCATCGCCGAGAGCGACTCATCGGAGGAGCGCACAGGCTTCGTGACAATCAGCTACCCAGGCATGGTAAAGACCGTACGCGTCTACGTCACTCAGGACAAGCAGCCCTTGAACGATTTTAAGTTCAGCGTGTCGGATGTTACATACAAGAGCTGCAAGGTGAAGTATATGCCCCGCGACACCAAGCGCCCCTACATGGCGAATATCATCGACTCGGAGTACTTCAAGCAGACAGGTATCACAGATGGTACAGTATTCGTGGCTAACGAGATGGAGAGCTACCTCGCCCTCGCACAGCGCCACAATATGACCCTCGAGGATCTTATGCAGAATGTGTCACCACAGCTCATCTACTCGGGCGAGGCTACACGCGAGTTTACGGGCATGCAGCCTGGTGCTACATACACCATCTACAGCTATGGTGTTGAATTCCACGGTAATAGCTATACTATGACTACGCCTTTGCACACATCGATTGTCGACATACCTATGCCCTCGATGTACAACGCTACATTCAACGTATCGGCTACGATGTCTAACGGCACAGCGACAATCAGCGTGACACCCGACAACTGGGATGGCTACTACGCAATACAGATTGCACCCGAGGACAACCTCCTCTACATTCCACCTGGAGAGAGCCTCAACGACTACGCAATCAAGAGCATCGCATCTAACTTCTACACCAACGCCCGCAACGCCATGAAGAGTGGCTACACCGCCGAGCAGTATCTCAAGGCGAACTGCTATAGCGGCTATAAGAGCATCAACATGCAGCTCTCATCGGGTAAGAAGTATATGGTCATTGTCTTCGCCGTAGAGTCTAAGGATGGCGAGGTGCCCATGATGCGCTCAATGCCCGTTATTAAGTACTTGTAGCAATGAAGAGGCTTATAATAGCAGCCCTCATTACTCTATTTTTCGCCTCATGTACCGAGAACGGCACAGAGTCGAAACCAACATTTAGTGTAAACATCTCAAACCTCGAAGTGGCCGATATTGGCGGTTACTTCGAGGTTTTATATAACCTCAAGGATGATAATGGCATCAACCCCGTTGCCATTACCGAGGCGGAGTGGATCGTGGATGTTGATAACACTCAAGTTGGCACAATAGGCTTTAGGGTACTACCCAACTATGGCGACTCACCACGCGAGGCGGTGGTTACACTTCGCCATATCTCAACCTCCGAGACCCCACAGTTTGTTCTAAGGCAGGCTGCGACAACCGCTGACCACCTGACACTTGAGATTACAAAGCTAGACTACTCAGAGTGTGAGGTTACGATAACACCCAACAGCGATGATCTGCTCTATGTCGTTACAATGGCGGAGAAGAGCTACCTTACGGGGCTAAACATCACCACCGAGGAGGAGCTCGTGGCGGCAGACCTTATACAGTACAACAGTTACCTCACGGGTGGCGACAACCTCGAGGAGTTCCTAACAAAGAGTAAGCTTGCCGTGCGTGGCAAGCAGAAGAGAGTGTGGCAAGACCTATCGCCCGCACGCGAGTATGTCATCTACGCCTATGGCATCTACCTTCGTGGGGATGACTATGAAAGGGTTACCCCCGTCGCCTATACACTCGTTGGCGACCGTCTTCCTAAGCGTAGTGTCGAGGAGTTCGACATCGAGATTATAGCCGAGGGGCCCGAGGTAACATTTAGCGTCACACCCAAGAGCTGGGATGGCTACTACGCCGTACAGATAATTGAGGACACAGAGGCGGGATATATCGAGCAGGGACTACCCTTCACCGCTGAGGCTGAGGATGGTGTTGCAGAGGCCTTCTTCTATATCGCCGACCACCTCTACTACTACGAGGAGCTAAGCGCCGAGGCAATCATGCAACAGCTTGGATATAAGGGTGATGCCTCGTTTCATAAGACACTAAATGCCAATCACCGCTATATGGCATTGACCTATGCCATAGCTTCGGATGATGGCAATGTACCTATGGTAGTATCCAAACCCATAGTGTCATACTTCTCTACGGGAAGCGTCGAGCGCTCAGATATGACCTTTACGGCGATGTTTGAGAATATACGCCCACGCTCGGTGGATGTTACCATTACCCCCTCGTGCGATGAGCCCTACACCGCAGTGCTGATGTATGCCAAGAGCCTCCCCGCAGGAGATAAGGAGGAGCAGTTGCAGTGGGTGATGGAGAAGTATGCACCCCTCGAGCTTACGGGTACATATAGCGAGCATATCTCGCAGCTACCCCCAGCGACGGAGTTTGTATTGGCGGTCTATGGCTACTATGCTGGTGCTGCTACCACCGACCTCTTCCTCTATCGCTTCACAACGCTTGAGGATGGCGAGGGCACGAACTATGTAATAGAGGCGCGCACCACGGCCTACGACCTTGCTGAGGTTGTGGCACTCGAGCCATACTATAGCGCATTTATGGGCTATGCCGACTACTTCATGTCTATCGAGATTGAGACCGCAACGCCCTCACCATCATTGCACTTTGACATCTTCCGCAGCGATGTTGTGAAGGAGTATAGCGAGGCTGAGATTCGCGAGAGCCTCCTGGATTATGCCTACACATCATCTCCCGACTGGGCACTCTGCACCTATGGCAACGAGTATGTCGTGTGCGCCCTAGCCGAGGATGAGAGGGGCTATGTTGGCGAGTTGTTTATCTCCGAGCCCATACGTTTTGAACGTGGCGATGTGCTCGATGCCGCTATTTTTGTGGAGTTCTACAGCGACTATGTAACGCGAAATGGGCTGAGACAGAGTAATTTTTAGTAACTTTTTTTGTAGAATAAAAATAATTGCATACCTTTGCAGCCCGTATCAACCTCTTATAATGGGTGAAGGTGCAGTCGTGGGAGACCACAGGATTATTGTCGAGGGTGGCAATATGGTAGCGCCGACACAGCGATAATGTTGAGCGATTAACACTTATAATATTTGTTGCAACAATGAACAAAGATGCATTGATCAGACTCGTAAACGAGCAGATGTGGGCAAAGGGCGAGAACGATGTGCCCAAGTTTGAGGCAGGTGATACAATCACCGTAACTTATCGCATTGTCGAGGGTAACAAGGAGCGTCTCCAGAGCTTCCGTGGCGTAGTAATCCAGATTAAGGGTTCAGGCCGTACAAAGATGTTTACTATCCGTAAGGTATCTAACGGTGTAGGCGTAGAGCGTATCTTCCCCTTGTACTCACCCCACATTGACAACATCGAGGTGAACAAGTATGGTGTAGTACGTCGTGCACGTATCTACTACTTGCGTGACCTTACTGGTAAGAAGGCACGTATCAAGGAGCGTCGTATGAAGAAGAGCGAGTAATCGCCCGCTACTTGAAGCAAAACAGGGACTGTCCGAGAGGATGGTCCCTTTTTGTTTGGGGTTGGAGCGAGGAAAGGGAAAAGAGACATATGGGGAAGTAAGAGACAAAAGGGATGCCGTCAATGGGTAGTACTAAAGCGTACGTTCCATTGACGGCATTTTTATTAGGGACAATCGCCCCTTACCACAAGAAATTCAACTACTTGAGGAATATTGACACAAGCATTTCCTCCTCGCCTAAAGCAACAGCCTTAGTCTGAAGTTCGCCTGCCTCATTGTAGTAGCGGAGCTCATACTCGGTGTTCTTTGGAAGAAGAACTGAGAAGAAGTCGTTCATATCGCGGAGCTCGCCAGCGGTGAGGCCACCACCCATCTGCTCTGTGCCACGGAAAATATCCACACCCATAGCTACGCGGTCCTCAGAGTGCTCAGTTTTGCCCTCCTCTTTGTAGCCTGCGATGCGAAGGAAGGTGTGTGTGCCAGCCTCGAGGTGACGTGTGTACTGGTCGTATGCGAGGTCGATATAGTGCTGTGTAACATTCTCAGCACCTACCCACTTTGGAAGCTCCTCAACGGGTGCATCCTCGCCCTCATCTGCCCATACCATGGGGAACCAGTCGTTGCCACCAGCAAAGCGTGTTGCGTAGATAGCGTAGTTGCGATCCTCGCCATTAGCCTTTGAGGCATCAGCCATAAACCAGAGGTGGTCGAGCTGTGAGGGGAAGTAGTACTCTGTTACGCGCCACTCGCCATCGAGCCACACCTCAGTCCAGCTGTGGTTACCGCGGTTATCGTGCCATGATGCAGTACCGGCGAAGCGTGCTGGAATACCCACAGCGCGATATGCGTCAACAAGCAAGATTGAGAGACCTGTGCACGATGCCATACCCTGACGGATAGACTCGCTAGGGCTCTGGTTTGTCTTCTCGCGCTTGGTATTGTAGTGTACGCCTGTGAGCGCGGGGATGTTAGCATTGACTGCGCAGATAGCATCATACATAGTTGTGCAGGTATCTACTGCGGGAGCGAACAACTCATACATATCCTTACGCCATGAGTCACGCACCTCATCCACAACGGCATATGGCAAGACGTCGCAGAGGTATACCTCCTCGGGAAGTTCCTTCGCCCATGCGTACTTGTTACGCGCGATGTTTGCATAGGTAACATTCTCCTTCAAGAGCTCAAGATCCATACCCTCGCGGTCGTGCTCAGGCATGTTGATGATAAGGAATGCCATGTCGCGCTGCTCCGCCTCGGGAGTCTCATCAACGAGCTTGCGCAACTCCTCGCCACGCTCCGAAGCCTCGAATGCCGCCTGAAGCGCCTCATCCTTCTCAGGGTTGTAATGCTCCGCCTTACCTCTAAAATAGGTAATAGGAAGCGCTGCAACAACCGCCAAAATAAACAAGATTAAGAAATGTTTTCTGTTCATTATCGTATAAGTTTAAGTATTTCCTTGACTTCGTTCTCATCCACGGTGCGCAATGCGTACTCATCCACCGCGTCGCTACCACCCATCGAAATACGTGGATTGCGATACTCCATAGCACCTGCCACCATGCACTTAGCACTGAAATGGAGGGCATCGACACCTACAGCTGCGAGCTGTGCAGCATTTGCCGCTACTACACCACTACCCGCCATAATCTCGATGCGACCCCTTGACACCTCAACAGCGCGACGTATGTTCTCGATGCCGTCAATCGCCTTGTCGTAGCTTCCGGAGGTGAGGATGCGGTTACATCCCGCCGCGATAATAGCCTCAACAGCTACCTCATAGTCCTCAGTCATATCTACGGCACGGTGGAATGTTGTCTCCATGCCCTTGCTGGCCTCAACAAGCTGACGCGTACGCTCGACGTCAACCTTGCCATCTGCTGTGAGGATGCCGAACACAACACCTGTAGCACCCGCCTCGCGCGCGTATGCGATATCGCGGAGCATGGTCTCAAATTCATCATCCGAGTAGAGGAAATCACCACCACGAGGGCGTATCATAACACTTACATCGATACCCTCGATCTTAGATACACGCTCGATGGTCGCCATAGATGGGGTCACACCACCCTCGGCAGGCGATGCGCACAACTCCACACGGTCAACACCAAGGCGCTGAGCGATGCGACATGCATCAACTGAATAGGCACAAAGTTCTGTTTTCATATATTCCTAAAGTCTTTCACTATCAATGAATTTGTTCAACACAGCATATACCGTAAGACCCGCCACGGAGCGAATACCCGTCTTGTGTACGATGTTCTTGCGGTGCGAGATTACGGTGTGGGGCGAGATGTTTAGCTCCGAGGCAATCTCCTTGTTCGTTAGTCCGCGCGCCACGAGTACCAGGACATCGCGCTCACGCTCCGAGAGTTCGTGGCTCTCTGCATAGTTGTGCTCCGCGGGCATGTCTGCCGCATCTATTATCATGCGGTGCAGCTCCTCCTCCGAGGTATAGAGTGTCGCCACGGCAGTGAAACGGCGCAACATCGCGGCATCGACAATGGCACTCTGCATGCCGATTATAGGCAACGATTGCAACTCTGCAACACCCTCTATATCACGCACCAAGCCCACCGCAGCAACCACTACATCAACCTCCGTATTGCGCATGATTGCTTGCAACTCACCGAGCGTCGCCACAGCGCCCGCAACACGCAGGCTGGGACTATGACTCACGATTGAAGCAACACCCTCAAGTATTATGGGCGAGGGTTCGACTATGGCTATCGAGATATGCTTCATGGCTATCGCTGTTTTAGATACTTAACGACAAGGGGTCGCAACACATAGGTCTCGATGTTGCTATGGCGACGCAGGTCATCACGCAACTCGTAGACATCCTTGAGCATATCGCAACGCAGCGATGTGGGTGCAGACTCTGGGAGGCTCTTCACGATGAGCGAAGCGATGTCGTTCGAGCGGTCATCGATGTCGGCATGTGGCATGTCGAAGAGTGCGAAATTGGCATCGCGCTCACCCCCACGCTCCATGAGTGTAAATATCTCGCGCTCCTCCTCCTCGAAGTGACTCTTGATGTAGTGGGCGTAGTCGTCATAAAAGCGACGCAACACGCGCTCTGAGAGGTCGTCACAGTGCGAGAGCACCTCCTCGAGATGGCGTGCCGTGTGTGGCAACATACGCTCGGCGTAGTAGCGGTGTGAGGCACGCAGGTAGGCAATAACCTCGGGCAACATATCCTCTGTCATCTCCTCCTGCGAGGGGCGGTAACGCGAGTCTATGTGCATGGCACACAGCATCATAAATAGCTGCGTATTGTAGCCATCGCGGCGACACATCTCTGCGATGGATATATCTCCAAACGGAAGATGAATGTCAAGGCGCGAAAAGAGAGATAGCAGGATGGGAGCTGCATCTATGAGTTCGTATATCTTCATCTCGGGAGATAGTGCCACCGAGCCCATCGAATTATTTGCTTTAGTCATTGTATATTAACACGTTAGTTGAGCAGACTGCTTAAGCAGTTATACTAAATGCAAATATAGCGATAATTTTTCGAATGACAAAATAGCTAGAATGGGGGATATGTGCAACGGAAAATACCAATATTTTGTGATTGTACGGGCGGAGGGAATGCTCCATCTTTGCAGTGTGGAAAATCGCTCATGTTTGGTGGGCTTGATTGCATGGCGATAGTGCTGTGCTCCACGACGTTAGATATGTAATAAATCTTTTTAGTTTTTTATTGGGTGTGCTCCGATGGAGCAGAAGAGACTGCCGAAAGGCGGTCTCTTTTTCATTAGCAGCACTACCCTATTCGTTGTCAAAAGTCGCAACATGTGGTGCCAAATGAAAGAGCCTCGGATGGGACATACATTGACGTATTTCCCATTCGGGGCTCTAAGTTTGGTGCCGCAGATTGCGGCTTTTCACAACAAATTACGCGTTGCCCTTGTGACCAAAGGGGTCTACAATATGCTTGGTGGGGATGTTGATCTTGCCCACGTTGTTCTCGTAGCGTGTGATGTTCTCCTGGAGTGAAAGAAGGAGACGCTTTGCGTGCTCGGGAGTGAGGACTACGCGGCTCTTGACGCGTGCCTTTGGAAGGCCTGGGAGCATTGTTGCGAAGTCGAGCACGAACTCTGATGTAGAGTGTGCGATGATTGCGAGGTTGCAATAGTTGCCCTGTGCCACTTGCTCGTCGAGCTGTATCTCGATACCTGGTTTGTTATTCTCGTTCATGGTCTTAATTTTTAGATATTTCATTAACAACACAAAGGTACGAAATATTTTGGGAAACAACAAATTCTCTCACCACCTCGCTCCGTATATACTATTTTGTTGAACTTTTGGTGGCAAATTTGCTTAATTTATTGTGGGCGACTACGGGATTTTTCACTAAAATTTTGTATATTTGCGCCGATATGTGGGCATGCCGCATGGCGTAGCCAACAGAGAGTAAAATGGGCAAAAAGGTATGATTGTCGAGATTATAAAGGTACTCATAGATGGTCTATTGGTAGGCCTCGCATCCTCGGTTACGGTAGGTCCTGTTGCAGTGTTGTGCATACAGCGCACATTAAGCAGGGGTTACCTCTCGGGCATCTTCTCGGGCTTGGGTGTGGCAAGTGCCGACACACTTATGGCAATTTTGGCATTTACGCTCTATGCGCTGCTGAAGAGCTATATCGATGAGTATAATACGATTATCTTGTCGCTGGGAGGTGTCTTTGTAATCATTGTCGGCATCTTTATCTTCTTCAAGAAGCCCGTTCCTCAGGTGCGCAAGAACCGCACGGACACAAATGCGCTATGGCAGGACTTCGCCTCAATGTTTGGCTTCACGCTTGCCAATTTTGCGATTGTCATTCCCTATATCCTCGCCTTCTTCACTATGTTTAACGTCGGACTCTCGAACGTGGGCGATGCCGCGACTATCGATCCCGAGATAGCGATGGACAAGCACTATGATAACGATGTGGTTATCTATAACGATGATGCCAAAGCGACCGACTTCCACAACATCATAGAGATGGATGAGCAGCGCGATAGAGAGAAGGCGCACGAGAGAGCACTCGCCGAGGCTGCCGAGGAGTTCAAAGTGCCACGAATGATACGCAACATCTTGGTATTGGGAGGTTTCTTGCTCGGCGCTATGACGTGGTGGGTAGGCCTCACTTCGCTCATCAACCTCTTCCGTCGCAACTTCAAGCCCCAACATCTGATTATGATAAATCGCATTGCAGGCATCGTAATCTCGGCGTTGGGCGCATATACCATCATCTCTGTAATAATCAAGCTTTATATATGAATAACAATAAGATAATTATTGCCATCGACGGACACTCGTCGTGCGGCAAGAGCACCTTTGCCAAGGCTATCGCAGCACGCCTCGGTTATATCTTCATCGACACAGGCGCTATGTATCGCGCCGTTACGCTCTACGCTTTGGAGCATGGCGCAATCCCCTCGGGCATCGCCAATGAGGAGCTTATCGAGGAGATGCTCAGCGATATCAACATCGACTTCCGCTTCAACCCCGCGCGTGGTGCTAGCGACATCTATGTCAATGGCGACCTTGTGGAGAGTAAGATCCGTACTATCGAGGTGAGCAACTGCGTGAGCGCGGTGAGCTCTATCGGTGCTGTGCGCCAGAAGCTCGTTGCCATGCAGCAGGAGATGGGTCGCAAGAGGGGCGTCGTTATGGATGGCCGCGATATCGGCACCGTAGTATTCCCCGAGGCAGAGCTCAAGATCTATATGACCGCTGACCCTATGGTACGCGCTGAGCGCCGCTACAAGGAACTTACGGCTAAGGGCGACAATGTGACACTCGAGGAGGTATACGAAAATGTCGTTTCGCGCGACAAGGCAGATATGACACGTGCTATCTCACCCCTCCGTAAGGCTGATGATGCCATCGTTTTGGATAACTCACACATGACAGTAGAGGAGCAGATGGCATGGTTCGACAGGGAGTTTGAGCGTGTTACAACACTCTAAAGAGGACTACTATGGAGGTAATTATCGATGACAACTCAGGCTTCTGCTTCGGTGTTGTAAGGGCTATTGGCGAGGCTGAGAGTGCCCTGGAGCGCGTTGG
Source organism: Alistipes sp. (assembly GCA_017555545.1). Classification (GTDB taxonomy): domain Bacteria; phylum Bacteroidota; class Bacteroidia; order Bacteroidales; family Rikenellaceae; genus Alistipes. The sequence continues at coordinate 857 of JAFZGE010000210.1, read as the reverse complement.
CGATGTCTACTCGTTGGGCGACATCGTGCACAACCGCGTGGAGGTACAGCGCCTTGAGCAGCTCGGTCTGCACACCGTGTCGCACGAGGATATGAAGAACTTAAGTGGTCGCACACTCCTCATCCGCGCACACGGCGAGCCTCCCCGCACCTACCGCATGGCAGAGGAACTTGGTATCACCATTATTGATGCTACGTGTCCCGTTGTGGCACGCTTGCAGCGCCGCCTACGCGAGGCATACGACAATATGAAGGAGGTTGGCGGCAGTGTGGTACTCCTGGGCAAGCGTGGTCACGCCGAGGTCATCGGACTCACGGGTCAGGCAGATGATGATGTTGTAGTTATCGAGAATGAGGGCGACTTGAACAATGTAGACTTCACACGCCCCATCTACTTCCTATCGCAAACAACACAGAGCATCGCTCTATTCAATAAACTCGCCGAGGATATCAAGATGCGCGCTGGCGACGTGGCGGTCACTATTGATGACACCATCTGCCGTCGTGTAGCGGGTCGCGAGGCACTACTCACGGACTTCTCCAAGAGCGTGGATGTCGTAATCTTCGTATGCGGTCGCAAATCATCAAATGGCCGAGTGTTGTACGAGGTATGCCGCAGCGCTAACCCCCGTAGCTTCAATATCGAGGAGAGTTCCGAGATTGATCTATCGTGGCTCGAGGGTGCAGAGCGCGTGGGCATCTGTGGCGCAACCTCAACGCCCCGTTGGTTGATGGAGCAGGTGGCAGAGTCTATCAAGAGCACTAACCTATAACAAAAACTTATCACTATGAAATACCTTATTCGTTCAGTAAAATATTTATTGCTCCTTGCCGTTCTATACGTAGCGTTGGAGTGGG
>JAFZGE010000209.1 GCA_017555545.1 Alistipes sp. | reverse complement strand
GGTTCGTTACCCCGATAACGTAACTGTTAAGAACTGTACTTTCACAGCTACTGGTGCTGCTGTTGAGAAGGTTGTAGCTATCAAGTTCTGGTCGCAGAAGGGTAATCTCGTAGTTGAGGGTTGTAAGGCTACAGATATGCACTCGTTGATGCAGCTCACTTCTTGCGGTAACGCAGTTGTTGCTGTTGATGGTGTAGAGGTTGAGAACTGTAAGAACGGTATCTCGTTGCAGCTTGTAGCTAAGGCTTCTATCAAGAACTCGACTATCAAGACTAACGGTTATGGTGTTCGTGGTGAGGGTTGCACAGCTGTTGTAGATCTCGCTACTTCGACTATCGAGGCTCCGTATCCTTTCGTAGTTCGTAAGATGAAGGCTAATAGCAACTACGTTCTTAACGTAGACGCTGAGACTCAGTTCGTTACTGAGAATCCTTATGCAGTTGTCTTCACAACTGGTAGCAGCGATGAGTCTGACTTCGTAGCTCCCGCAGTAGGTACTTATACTTTCAACTGCCCCGTAAACCACGCTTACTTCCCCGAGGTTTCTGCTGATGCAGTTGTAGTTGCTGACGTTGCTGAGTTCAACGCTGCTTTGACTGCTAAGGCTAAGACTATCGTTCTCACTGGCGATATCGATGGTACTGACATTATCTACATCAAGAATCCTGTAACTATCGTATCGCAGGGTGAGATGAAGACTCTCGCAGGTAAGTTCGTTGCTGATAACGCTGACGTTGTTTTCAAGAACGTTAAGTTCGCTGTTAACGCTGCTTCGAATAAGGAACTCGCATCGAAAGTTTATGGTACTTACGCTGTTGGTTCTTACGGTGCAATCGTAACTTGCAACCTTGCAGCTGGTACTTTCGAGGGTTGTGAGTTTGATGGTGGAGATGACTACAAGGTTGCTATCAACTACTTCCAGGAGACTACTGGTAAGGTATTGAACGTTAGCGGATGTACTTTCAACAAGACCTTTATCTATTCGAAGGTTCTTTGCAACATTACTAACAATACCTTCAACCTTGTTGATTGTCCTTACTCGGTATGTGTATGGCCGCGTCACACTGGTAACGGTACTTGCGCATTCGTAAACAACGCTGTTACTTCGAACTACTATGCAGCAGAGCAGAAGGCTCACTGCCAGGTTATGTTGCTCAGCCAGAGCGTACCTTATGCAAACGTAGAGTTCAACGTTCAGGGCAACACTGGTGCATTCAAGTACACTTGGGCTTGGGCTAATGCAGTTCGTTGCGCAACTGATGGCTCTGTAACTTTTGCAGCAGGCTCGAAGAAGTTCAACATCGCTTCGGATGGTAAGTTGGGTTAATCTTTAGATTATCAACTAATCCATAAATTTAGGCTATAGGTGTTTGATCGCACCTATAGCCACAAGGAAAAAACAACACAATAACAAATAATTAACAATTTAATTTTTACAAAATGAAAAAGACTATTATCGCTATTCTGGCAGCAGCTGCTATGGTAGCATGTAGCAATGACGAGTTCGTAAAGGTGGCTGACAAAGAGGCTATCGCTTTCGACAAGGCTTTCGTCAACAACTCAACTCGTAGCGTGTATGATCAAACTACAACAACCGACAACATTAAAAATGTTGATGTTTTTGGTTTTGTCGAGAACGTGCCTCTCTTTGGTGGTGACTACAATCGCGTGCTCATTAGAAAGGCAGATAATTGGGGTTATGAGGGTACTCAGTATTGGATTCCCGGTGCAAATTACAATTTTATAGCAGTTAGTCCCAATAACGGAGAATTTACAACGGACAAAGCCGTAGTTACTGCTGAGGGTGCAAAGATTACTGGTTTTACGGCTTATGACTATATTCTTGATCATGTTTACGCACAGACAGGTACTATCCAGGGTAAGGAGAGCGGCAACGAAAAGGTTGCTTTCACCTTCCGTCACATCCTTTCGAAGGTTAAGTTCACTTTCGTGAATAAGTATCTTGCAGACAATACTACTATCCAGGTGCGCGATATTAAGATTTTGAACGCTCACAAAACTGCTGATTTGGAGATTAATAAGACTACTACAACTTGGACAAATCAGACAGGTGAACTCGAACTTACATTTGGTGGTGCTACTGTAGATGAATACAATGCTAATCAGGTTCTGCAGCATAATGATACAGTTGAGTCGTTCATGGCACAATTTATTATCCCCGGTGCTGTTGAGGGTGGTTACAATGTTGAGTTTACTTATGACATCTTGGTAGGCGGTACACTCATCAAGTCATTTACTAAGACTGTTAATGTTCCCAACTTCGCTCCTGAGGCAGGTCACGCTTACGACTTGAAGGCAGAGATCAAGCCGGGTCAGGCTATCGAGTTCACTGTAACTAAGGTGATCGACTGGGACGAGGATCACGATGGTAATGAGAATACTGCTGAGGGTGACACCAATGGTGACGAGCAGGTTGAGACTCCTATCAACTAATTTTTCGAAAAACTTCCCTAAAAAATTATAAACTATGAAAAAGATTTTATTTGCTGCTGTCGCTTTGATCGCATTCGCTGCGTGTACAAACGACTACGTAGTTAACAAGGATAAGGGTTCGGCTATCGCTTTCGATAAGGCGTTCGTTGAGAACTCGACTCGTGCTGCTGACTACACTGCTAACAATATCGCTGATTTCGGCGTGTACGGCTTTATCACCAACAACTCGGGTGAGGGTAAGATCTTCAACAACCAGCTGGTAACCAAGAGCGGTGACGCTTACGTTTACTCGCCCGCACAGTACTGGGTAGGTGGTGCAACTTACTCGTTCTCGGCGCTCGTTCCCTACACTGATCGCCAGTGGGCTTACGCTGCAACCGACTCGGAGAATGGTGTTATCAGCTTCGACAACGCTGCAGCTGAGGCTAACCAGGATCTCCTCTTCGCTTTCGCGCAGAAGACCACTCCCGCGAGCATCACTTCGGCTCCTGAGGCAGTTGCGTTCACCTTCAACCACCTCCTTTCGCGTGTGAAGTTCTCGTTCACCAACGGTTTCGGCGAGGGTCAGAACATCGAGCTCAAGGTTTCGGACGTACACGTTACTGACGCTTACGCTGAGGGTTCTATCGCCCTGGTAGACGGCGTATTGGAGCAGGCTTGGACTCCCGCAAACAACACTCTTGATGTTGATTTCGGTGATGCAGGTGACGTGCTCGGCGTTAACGCAAAGGGTACAACTGAGCACTTCTACCTGATTCCCGCAGTTGAGGCTACTTATAACGTAACTTTCACTATCGACATTATCCAGGCAGGCGTTTTGGTTGACACTTACAACCGCACAGCTACCGTAACTCTCGGTATGGAGCGCGGTAAGAGCTACGACCTCCAGGCACTGCTTACTTACCAGAACACTTCGGACGACGGTACTCTCTATCCTATCGAGTTCACTGTTAACAAGGTTGAGGATTGGGCTGAGTTCGGCGAGGCTGAGGTTACTGTTCCCCAGCACGAGGTAGCAACAGCTGCTGAGTTCGCTGCTGCAGTTGCAGAGGGTGGTAACATCGTTCTGACTCAGGATATCAACCTCGACGCTATCGCTTCTACTCTCGCGACTCGTGCCGCTGCAGGCTATGGTTTGCAGATCACTAAGGATTGCGTTATCGATGGTGCTGGTCACACTTTGTCTTCGAAAAAGATGCGCGCTATGGCAGTTTGCGATGGTGCAACTAACGTTACCTTCAAGAACTTCACACTCAACGCAGGTGGCGAGCGTGGTATCCAGATTGAGGGCAATGCAAAGAATGTTGTTATCGAGAACGTTACAGCTGTTTCTGCAAACTACACTGTAAACCTTCCGAGCTCTGCTTCGAACGCTAACGTAACAATTAAGGATTGCGATCTCAAGGGTCTTTGCGTAATTAACGTATGGGGCGAGAACGCAGTTGTAAATATCGAGAATACAGTTCTTCATTGCGAGGATAACGCTGCTACTGAGGGTTATGCTGTTGTTTCGAACAACGGTGTTAATGCTGTTGTAAACGTAAATGGTGGTGAGGTAATCATCGACGGTACTGCTCCTGAGGATACAGAGGCTGGCGGTCTCAATGCTGAGGGCGCTCAGGTTAACTTCAACGGCACTAAGGGTAACTGCTATGTTGAGGGTCACAACTTCGCTATCAACTATGGCGATTATCGTTACACTTTCGCAACTTTCGAGGCAGCATACAAAAAGGCTGTAGAGGGCGAGACTATCGTTGTAACTCGTAATGTAACTCTTGACAATGCAATCAAGGTTAAGAAGACTATTACACTCGACCTCAATGGAAAGACTCTTAAGACAACAAAGGAAGATGAGCCCGTTATTTGGGTTTCAACTGATGGTCAGCTTACTATTAATGGTGAGGGTACTGTTATCGCTGAGGATTCGGATGCGGTATACGCAGCTTCAACCGGCAAGTTGGTAATCAATGGTGGTAACTATTTCTCGCCCGTATCGACTGTATATGCAGCAGGCTCTGCAGAGGTTGTTATTAACGGTGGTACGCACCAGGTAGAGGGCGAATGGGGCCAGACCTACACTCTTAACCTTAAGGGCAACACTAACGCTTCGATCGTTGTAAACGGCGGTTCGTACTACAAGTATGATCCGAGAAACAGCTCGTCGGAGAGTCCTATGGCAAACTTCGTTGCTGAGGGTAAGACCGTAGAGCAGGAGGGTGACTGGTACATTGTAAAATAATCTACCAACCCAATATTGGCTATAAG
>JAFZGE010000031.1 GCA_017555545.1 Alistipes sp. | reverse complement strand
GTGTTACCGTTACACCATAGCTCAATCGTTGCTCGTAAGCGGTGCAAATATAGTGTAAAGTTTTGAAACAACAAAATTTTGAGCGCTATTGTTTTGGCTTTTCTGCGGCTGTGACGTTGTAATATTGGATAATCTTGTTGCGATACTCCTGAGGCGTAGCACCAAACTCCTGTTTAAACACACGTGTGAAGTGGTGGGGATATTTGAATCCGAGGTTATAACCAATTTCACCGATTGAGTTGGTGGTATAACGCAACTGATATGCCGCCTCCTTGACAACCATTTGGCGTATGTATTGCTGTGCCGAGCAGTTCAACTTTTTGCGCACAACATCACCCAAATAGTTCGGTGAAATATGTAAAACATCGGCACAAGAAGAGACCGTAGGAAGCTCATGAAGCACATCTCGAACACCACTCAAATAGTCAATAATAAGTTTATTGAATTTAGACACGATGGCATCAGCCGAGTCTCGATTCGAACTATACATACGATCGAAATAGCGCATACACAGATTCAGCAATACAGCGATACCCGCTGTCATGATGCGTCGCGTAAATTTATCCTCACCATTAAAGAGCTCAAGGCGAATACTCTGCATGCAGCAAATGATCATATGTCGCTCATCATGGTTGAGCTTTAGCATGTTCGTAGAGTCGGGCGAGAAGAAGGTATACTCAGGCATTCTACCCGCTAAAAGCGTATCCTCAAGCAGTTGTGGATCGAAAACCAGCGCCCAGCCATAAGGCGAAAACTCCATATTACCCTCCAAAGAGTCGCTATAGCCTGGACCAAAAAAGTGTAACTCTGCACCTGTATCAGCATGGTCGTACCAACAGCACGCAACAGCATATACACCAATCTTCTTTGGTGCATATTTGATTGTACCAAGGGTATCGAGATTGATGATATTTACATATTTGTTAAGCGTTTCGACACCCAAATACTCGCAGCAAGATGCCACGGTATCAAGCTCTAAATGAAATAGATTTTTCGCCATACTCTCCCCTCCATCTTTATAAATTTGGCTCAACAAAAGGTCAAAAATGACCCAATAACACAATATTCAGTAATATTGGTTACAGCATAAGTAATACGTCTATTGTGAAAAGGTTAACAACGCACTACTTTTGTCATCGGAATTTTGCCGGTGTGCATAGTTTCGCTAACGAGGGTTGATGAGGCTTTCATTTGGGTAATAGTTAGCGAACGATGGGGGAGCACACCGGCTTTTTCATGTCCCTATGCGAACTACAACTTCGCCAAGAACTTCTCGCGGTTCACGATATAGCGAATGTGGTCGCCCTCGCCAATCACAACATCTGCATCGTATGCTGTAATCTTGAACGTAAGTTTGCGACCCTCAACCTCTGTAAGCTCAGCTACAGCGCTGATAGAGCGACCAATCTTCGAGGGCTTGAGGTGGGTCGTAGAGATCATCGAGCCCACTGTAGTATCGCCCTCATCGAGGTGCAATGCCACAGCCATCATAGCTGCATTCTCCATGAGTGCCACCATTGCGGGCGTTGCGAGTACTGCCATATCACCCGAACCAATGAATTCTGCTGTATTACCATCGTTGACTACCATCACACTCTGGTGCTTCAAACCTTTTTCCAACATATTATTTTAAGCTGCTTTTATTGTTTAATATATAGAGCAAATATACAAAAAATTTCTCTACTAAAAGATGATATTGGGAATTTATACGTTATCTTTGTAATAATTAATTGTATTTCCTTCATGAAGCGCACACTTTTACTCCTCGCACTAGTGATCGTGACACTCTTTGCCTCGACCACCGACACCTCTGCACAGGGGCGTCGACAGCGTGTGTATGGCGCTTCGGCCGCACGCTGGGGAAAGGAGAGAGGTGGCGACTCGGTGTTATACATTACCCTACTACCCGTAAAAATTGGCGACGGCATCAACCTTCAGGAACACCAGCGCATGATACGCGCAGTTAAGAAGGTATACCCTCTTGCGCTCGACGCAGCACAACGCCTCGAGGAACTCGACCGTGAGCTCGAAAAGATGGAACTCAAAAAAGACCGCAAAGCATATACCAAGGCTGTGGAAGATGCTCTCAAAGAGGAGATTACGCCCATGCTCTGGAAGATGACACGCTACGAAGGCAGAATTCTAATAAAGCTCATCGACCGCGAGACTGACCACACCGTATTTGGCATCGTCAAGGACATCCGTTCTGGATTTACCGCGGGTTTCTACCAAGCATTAGCCAAACTCTTTGGCGCCAATCTTAAACTCGAATACGACCCTGAGGGCGAGGATGCCATCCTCGAGCTTATCGTACTCTACTACAAAGCTGGATTGTTGTAGGGTCGAAGTGTTGGATATTGTCGAAAGTTTTGTATCTTTGCGCGATGATTGATCGTGAAACCATAGACCGAATATACGCTGCTGCCAATATCATAGATATTGTTGGCGATTATGTTACGCTCAAACGTAAGGGCGTAAACTATGAGGCGTGCTGTCCTTTCCACCAGGAGAAGACACCCTCATTCAAGGTCTCTCCCGCACGCGGCATCTACAAATGTTTCGGCTGCGGAAAGAGTGGTAACGCCATCAACTTCGTAATGGAGCAGGAGAGCGCCACCTACCCCGAGGCACTACGCATCATAGCCAAGCGCTATGGCATCCCTGTAAAGGAGGAGGAGATGACGCCCGAGGATATGGAGCGCAACAACAACCGCGAGAGTATGTTTGCACTCAACCAGTGGGCTGCGGAGTACTTCCAGAAGTATATGCACTTCGAGGATGAGGGTCGCAGCGTGGGTCTATCCTACTTCTCATCGCTCCGCGGCTTCTCTGACGGCACAATCAAGCGCTTCGGTTTGGGTTTCTGTCCTTCGCGTAACGATAAGTTCACTGCAGATGCGCGTGCTGCGGGATACAAGCCAGAATTCCTCATCTCCACAGGTCTCTCTATTGAGCGCGAGACTGACGGCACACTGCGCGACAGATTCTACGATCGCGTAATGTTCCCCATCCACAATATCTCTGGCCGAGTGGTCGGCTTTGGCGGTCGTACGCTCCGCACAGACAAGAAGGTAGCGAAGTATCAGAACTCTCCAGAGAGTGAGATATACAACAAGCGCCGCGAGGTATATGGTCTCTTCTTCGCCAAGAAGGCGATACAGCAGGAGGACTACGCAATCCTCGTAGAGGGTTATGCCGATGTCATTTCGATGCACCAGGCGGGTGTTGAGAATGTCGTGGCATCATCGGGCACATCACTTACCGAGGAGCAGATACGCCTTATAAATCGTTTCACGAACAACATCACACTGATGTTCGATGGCGATGCTGCGGGCGTGAAGGCTGCAATACGCGGTGTTGACCTCATCCTCAAGGAGGGTATGAACGTACGCATTGTGCTACTACCCGAGGAGCATGATCCCGACACCTTTGCACGCGCAAACACCTCTGATGTTCTACGCGCCTACATAGCCGAGAAGGCTGAGGATTTCCTTGCATTCAAGGCTCGCCTACTATTGGGCGAGGCCACGAACGACCCGCTTAAGCGCAGCGATGCTATTAACGACATGGTGCACTCCATCGCCCTTATCCCCGACCAGATTAAGCGTTCGGAGTATGTGCGTTACTGCGCCGAGATCATGAACACCGACCAGCAGACGTTGGCAGTTGCCGTAGCACGCAACATCGACGCACTAAAGGGTAACACCGAGGCACAGAACTTTTTGCAGCGACAGCAGATGCGCGAACGTCAGCAGGCGACCCCCGAGTCGCTATATGTCGCGCAGAC
>JAFZGE010000030.1 GCA_017555545.1 Alistipes sp. | reverse complement strand
TATCGGCTTGGCATTGCGCAACAGCAAGGGCGAGTATGTTCTCTTGAACGGAAACCAGACCCTCGTGCTTTTGATGTGCTACCAGCTCACCCGTTGGGCAGAGACAGGTCGCATCAAGAATGGCGACTATGTAGTAAAGACTATCGTGTCGTCGATGATGCCTGACGCTGTGGCAGAGTCTTATGGCGTGAAGTGCTACAACTGCCTCACAGGCTTCAAGTATATCGCAAAGATCATCCGCGAGCAGGAGGGCTTGACTAAGTATATCGGTGGTGGCGAGGAGTCATTCGGTTACTTACCTGGCGATTTCGTACGCGACAAGGATGGCGTTGCTGCTATTACACTCGTAGCTGAGGCTGCAGCATGGGCACGCGACACTATGGGCATCACACTCTATGAGTGGTTGCAGCAGTTGTACGTTAAGTATGGCTTCTTCCGTGAGGGTCTCGTGAACGTGGTACGCAAGGGCAAGGATGGTGCTGCTGAGATTCAGCAGATGATGGTTGACTACCGCCAGACACCTCCTACATCTATACTCGGCTCACCTGTGGTTAAGATTCTCGACTACAAGACACTCGAGGAGCTCGACGTACGCACAGGCGAGAAGAAGCCTATCGACGGCATCGAGGATAAGAGCAACGTATTGCAGTGGATCACTGAGGACGGCACAAAGGTATCGGTACGTCCTTCAGGTACAGAGCCTAAGATTAAGTTCTACTTCGGCGTGAAGGCTAAGTTGGAGTCTGTTGACAAGTTCGATGAGACTTTGGCAGCCCTCGACCAGAAGATTGAGGACATCAAGGCAGAGCTCAAGCTCTAAGAGCATCGCTCACACAACAAAGAACGGGGTTGCATGGCGCAGCCCCGTTTCTCTTATTTGATTAGTAATTGCTAATTTGTAAACAGCCCGTCTACTGGGATGTCGTGGGGGTCGGTGGGGAGTGCGTCGAACATCTGGCAGGCAAAAGCCACACCATACTTCACAGCCCTGAAGCCCTCGAGCGACATATACTTATCATAAAATCCGCCACCACGACCCAAGCGGTCACCCTTAGGTGTAAAGGCACGCGCAGGAACAATCATTAAGTCGATAGCATCGGCCGCAACCTCATCTTCGCCCACGGGTTCGATGATGCCGAAAGCACCCACAGCCATCTTGTCGGGGTGGTAGTCGTAGTAACGCATTACATTGCCCTCGACACGGGGCACCACAACCCTCTTACCCATCTTACGCCAACGCTCCAACACTTCGGTAGTGGGCACTTCATCCCACATAGCCACGAACAACGCCACGCACTCAGCACCAGCGAAGGTCTCCTGAGCCTCGACCTTAGCGAAAATTGTGGCTGCAGCAGCGCTTTTCTCACCATCCGACAGCAATTTTATGCGGCGACGTACCTCCGCACGTATACTCTTCTTGTCCTCCATAATTGCGATAGTATTAGCAGTTTACCTATATTTATTATTAATATTGGTCAAATAAACGCATTTTTCGCGTGTAAAAAGTGGATTTTGGTATTGTTATTATGCAAACATTTCTTATCTTTGCGGAAGCATTTGTTGTGTTTTGAACACAATGAGTGCCTCGTGTAGCACAGAAACGACAAAACTATTTACAAATATAATTAATTTTTTTACACTATGAGTTGTTTTCTAACTAAATCATCAGTGGGAAAGAAGGTCGTAATGAGCCTTACTGGCTTTGGCCTTGTATTCTTTGTTCTTTTCCACATGGCAATGAACCTCGTAATGGTGATCGATGCACCATCTTACAACAAGATTTGTGCATTCCTTGGTGCTAACTGGTATGCACTTGTTGCAACAGTTGCATTGGCAGCGATGGTGTTCATTCACTTCGTTTACGCCTTCATCCTCAACCTCGACAACTACCGTGCTCGTGGTAAGCAGCGCTACGCTGTAACTGTAAAGGAGAAGGGTGTTAGCTGGGCATCAAAGAACATGCTCGTTTTGGGTATCATCGTTGTTCTTGGTCTTGGCCTCCACCTCGTACACTTCTGGTCTAAGATGCAGCTTGTTGAGATCATGGGTCACCACGCTAGCGACGGTATCGCTGCAACTAACGGTGCTGCTCTTATGATGATCACATTCTCTAAGTGGTGGAATGTTGCTCTCTACATCGTTTGGTTCGTAGCTTTGTGGTTCCACCTTACACACGGTGTATGGTCTATGTTCCAGAGCGTTGGCGCAGCTAATGACAAGTGGTATCCTCGCTTGAAGCTCGCTTCAAACGTTGTTGCAACACTCATTCTCTTGGGCTTCGCTGCTGTAGCAATCTACTGCTTCGTACAGACACAGACTAACCCCGAGATTATCAACGAGTACATCGCTCTTACTCCAAAAGAGCTCTTGTTGTTCGTTTAATTAGCTCACTTGTGAAACAATAAAAACACAAATATATTATGGCTTATAAATTAGATGCTAAGACTCCAGCAGGTGAGTTGGCTCAGAAGTGGAGCAACCACAAGGCAGCTATCAAGGTTGTCAGCCCTGCTAATAAGCGTAAGTTGGACATCATCGTTGTAGGTACCGGTCTTGGTGGTGCCTCTGCAGCTGCTTCACTCGGTGAGCTTGGCTACAACGTAAAGATTTTCTGCATCTCTGATTCACCACGTCGTGCTCACTCTATCGCTGCACAGGGTGGTATCAACGCTGCTAAGAACTATCAGAACGAC
>JAFZGE010000208.1 GCA_017555545.1 Alistipes sp. | reverse complement strand
ATGGCACAGAAACCTTCAATTCCAAAGGGTACGCGCGACTTCTCTCCCGAGGAGATGATGCGCCGCACATATATCTTCGACACAATTCGTGGCGTATTCCGTTTGTTCGGTTATGCACCACTTGAGACTCCATCGATGGAGAACCTCTCGACGTTGCTCGGTAAGTATGGCGACGAGGGCGACAAGCTCCTCTTCAAGATACTCAACTCGGGTGACTACGGCGCAAAGCTCTCGGAGGAGGAGCTTCGTCAGGCATCGAAGATTTCGGAGAAGGGTCTCCGCTACGACCTCACCGTTCCCTTTGCGCGCTACGTCGTGCAGCACCAGAACGAGATCGTATTTCCCTTCAAGCGCTACCAGATTCAGCCCGTATGGCGTGCTGACCGCCCACAGAAGGGTCGCTACCGCGAGTTCTACCAGTGTGACGTAGATGTTATCGGCTCAAAGTCGTTGCTTAGCGAGGTTGAGTTGGTAGACATCGTGGCACTTGTATTCGCGAAGCTCGGCATCTCGGTAACGCTCAAAATGAACAACCGTAAAATCTTGTTCGGCATCGCAGAGTCTATCGGTCATGCCGACAAGATGATTGATATCACCGTTGCTATCGACAAGCTCGACAAGATTGGCTTGGACAACGTGAAGAACGAGTTGCGCGAGCGTGGCATCGATGATGAGGCCATCAATAAGCTTCAACCAATCCTTGAGCTCAGCGGCACAAACGCCGAGAAGCTCAGCAAGTTGAGCAATGTTATTGGTTCATCGGAGACAGGTATGCTCGGTATCGAGGAGATGCGCACCATCTTTGGTCACATCGAGCGTTTGGGCATCGCCCTTACTCCCGAACTCGACCTCTCATTGGCGCGTGGCTTGAACTACTACACAGGTGCGATCTTCGAGGTTAAGGCTAACGACTTCGCCATCGGCTCAATCTCTGGTGGCGGTCGCTACGATGACCTCACAGGCATCTTCGGCATGCCAGGCATGTCGGGCGTGGGCATCTCATTCGGCGCTGACCGCATCTACGACGTTATGCTCGGCTTAAACCTCTTCCCCGAGGAACTCGCATGCTCAACCAAGGTGCTCTTTATCAACCTTGGCGAGGCAGAGGCAGAGGCATCGATGCGCATCATGGGAACTTTGCGCAACAATGGCGTTGCAGCAGAGATCTATCCCGAGGCATCGAAGATGAAGAAGCAGATGGAGTACGCCAACCGTCGCGGCATCCCCTACGTCGTAATCATCGGCTCGGAGGAGCTCAGCGAGGGTATCGCAACAATCAAAGATATGCGCACAGGCGAGCAGTCTAAGGTGCGCTTCGAGGAGGTCGCAGAGCACATTAAGTAGTTATGCGCCAACTTCTCGCAACGCTGTTTTGTATGGTGTGTTGTTGGGCGGCATTTGCCCAGCAACACAACCAACAGCAGCTCGAAAAGCTAAGCCAAGCATTTCACTATATAAACAACAACTATGTCGATGAGATAGACCTCGAACCACTTGTGACAGAGGCTATTGATGCGGCACTCAAGGAGCTTGACCCACACTCAGAATATATGACCCGCGATGAGTTCATGGCAATGAACGAAGGCATCAAGGGCGAGTTCTCGGGCATAGGCACCAACATCATCACTCTGCGCGACACAATCATCATCTCTCGCATTTTAGAGGGCTCTCCCTCCGAGCGCGCAGGACTCAAGAAAAATGATCGCATACTTTCGGTTAATGGCACATCGCTTGTGGGCGTAGATCGTACCAAGGCGGTGGAGTTGTTGCGTGGCGCAAAGAGCAGCACCGCTACCCTATCCATCTTACGCAATGGCGAACTCATAACCAAGAGAGTCAAGCGCGATGACATCCCCACAAACGCTATCGGCGCAGCCTTCATGCTCAACAACAACATTGCATACGTTCGCGTGGATAGCTTCCTAAGCAAGACAACTACCGAGGAGTTTTGCGACGCCCTCAAGAGGCTCAAGGCAAAACCCAACGCAATTATAATCGACCTCCGTGGCAATATCGGAGGACTTCTAACCTCGGCAATACAATTCTCGGAACTCTTCCTCGATCGTGGCGACATAATCGTTTCGGTGGAGGAACGCAAGAGTAACACCACGTACCAGGCATCGAAAAGGGGTGAGTATGCCGAGATGCCCATTGCCGTGCTTATAGATGAGCAGACGGCATCGGCAAGCGAGATTGTCGCGGGTGCTCTCCAGGACCACGACCGCGCAACCATCATAGGTCGCCGCAGCTTTGGTAAGGGTCTGGTACAGAGACTTGTAAAGTTCAAGGATGAGTCGGGCATGCGAATAACCATTGCCCGCTATAAGACTCCATCGGGTCGTACCATTCAGCGCCCCTACACCAACGGTGAGCGCGATGAGTATATCGCTGACAAAGAGCGCTATTCGCGCCTAGACACAGCAAATATCGACGAGTCTTTAATCTTCACCACGCTAAACCAAAAGCGCAAGGTGTATGGTGGCGGTGGCATTTCGCCCGACATCTACATCGAGGCAGACACCGCGTCGCTCCATACATTCACACACACGCTTATCGCAAACAAGATATTGGATGAGGTGATTGTGCGCCAGTTTGACCTGATGCCCATGGATGAGTTTATGAAGAGCTACCCCACGCTCAACGACTTTACGGAGCATTTCGAACTAAACGATGCAACCATCGGACACCTCATACATCTTATCTCCGAAGCTGATCCCACGGCAACCGATGACGCTGTAGGCAAGGGCGAGAGCATCGAAATTATCAAGGCGCAGATAGCCGAGGAGGTGTATCGCAAAGGCTCTTATTATGAGCTATATGGGTCGAAGCGCGACAGGGTAATAAGAGAAGCAAAAGCAGATTTAGTCAGAAAAATTTGGTCATTAACCAAATAATTACTACCTTTCGCTACCGATTGTATAAGTATACAACCCAATACTAAATACAAACATAAAAAAGACCCAATATTATGGCCTCAGACAACCATTTCCACCATGAGCGTGACGAGTATGGCGAGATCATACGCTCAAAGGCAGTTCGCGCAGGTAAGCGCACCTACTTCTTCGATGTTAAGGCGACACAGGGCGATGATTACTACCTCGTAATCACTGAGTCACGCCGACGCAACAACGATGATGGCTCGGCAACATATTCGCGCCACCACATGTACCTCTATAAGGAGGACTTCGGAAAGTTCATGGAGGGACTAAGTGACATGATCGACTTTGTAAAGGCTACAAAGCCCGAATACTTCGAGACGCTCAACGAGGAGCGCAAAGAGGAGTAATAAACTTAAGGAGGTTGCCCAAGTGGCAACCTCTATTTTGATAGAACATAAGCATAGATATGGAGAGTGTACTACTTGGATTTAGTGGCGGCATAGATAGCTGCACATCGGCACAGCGCCTCAAGGATGAGGGCTATCGTGTCGTTGCACTCACTATAGACACTATGGGCGATGACGCAATGGTTGCAAAGGCTCGCGCCAAGGCCGAAGAGATTGACGTAGAGTGGCTTATGTACGATGCCCGCGAGGAGTTCAAGCGCGACATTATAGACTACTTCTGCAACGAGTACGCTGCAGGTCACACTCCCGCACCCTGCACACGCTGCAACCCTATGATCAAGTGGCGCACACTACTCAGCGAGGCAAACCGCCTCGGCATCAAGCGTATCGCAACGGGTCACTACTTCAACATCGCACAACACGACAACAGATACTACGTCGCGAAGGGCATAGATGAGAATAAAGACCAATCCTACTACCTCTGGGGCTTGAGTCAAGAGACACTCGCGCGCGCCATCACACCTATGGGCAACGCCATAAAGAGTAACGTAAAACAAGCATTCAGGGACAAGAGCGAGAGCATGGGTATCTGCTTCCTTAAGGGACTACCCTACGCCGAATTCCTAAAAAACCAAGGCATCACAATGCCCGAAGGCGACATCATCACCCAGCAGGGCGTGGTGTGTGGCACACACAATGGCATCGCTCGTTACACGATTGGTCAGCGTCGCGGAGTGGGTATACCCGAGGGCATGCGTGTGATAGCGATTGACGCAAAAGCAAATCGTATTGTTGTGGGCGCTAACGAGCTACTCTACCATCACAACCTTCATATCGCCGACTGCAATATTGTCTGCGAGGAGGAGCTACTCACAGCCTCCGATATCACGATAAAGATACGAGGCATCGGTCGCAACCCTCAGCTACCCGTAAAGGTCGAGGCAACAGCCGATGGCTACATAGTAAAAACTCAGGATCCTGCATGGGCACCCGCTTTGGGTCAACCATTGGTCTTTTATCGCAATAATTTGGTTATTGGCGGAGGAATTGTTGTGGGATTCAACTAAAAGTTGTACTTTTGCCCAAAACAACAGGATAAAGAGAATATGATTAGACGATTATACGATTGGGTGCTATCGTGGAGCGAGAGACGCGGCGGATGGTTGGCACTCTTTTTCATTGCACTCTTCGAGGCAAGCTGGTTTCCACTACCTCCCGATGTGCTTCTTATTGCACTCTGTGTGGGTGCTCCCAAAAAGTCATTTCGTTTTGCTGCAATCTGTCTCCTTGGCTCAGTCCTCGGAGCAGCATTGGGCTACTCAATTGGTCACTACTTGTGGATGACTCCCGAGGGTGGCTTTACGAACGTTGCGCAATTCTTCTTCGACGCACACATCTTCACCCAGGCAAGCTACGACAACGTCTGCGAACTCTACGACAAGTGGAACTTCTGGATTGTATATACTGCGGGCTTCACGCCACTACCATTTAAGCTCTGTACCATCACAGCGGGTGCGTGCGACATCAACTTCCCCATGTTTATCATCGCATCGTTGGTGGGTCGCGGCATGCGTTTCTTCCTCGTTGGTGGTCTTATCTGGAAGTTTGGCGCTCCCATCAAGGCGCTTATCGACAAGTACTTCAACACGCTCGCAACGCTATTTACGATACTGCTCATCGGCATCACAGCCTTGGTGTTTGGCGTATTGGGCGATGACGAGGAGAGCAAAGATGCTGAGCCCGTAAAGCAGGAGCAGACCACAGAGCACGACACTCAGGCTGCTGAAATTGACACTCTAACTACGACTGAAAAATGCGACACTTTGGACTTATAGGCAAGAGCCTCGGACACTCATTCTCGGCAAAATTTTTCAACGGCAAATTCAAGGCCGAGCAGATTGACGCCGACTACCAACTCTTCGAAATTGAGGACGTAGCCACAATAGATAATCTCATCAAGGAGCACAACCTTGAGGGCTTCAACGTAACTATCCCTTACAAGGAGACAATCATTCCGCACCTCGATGGATTAACTAAAGAGACGCATGAGATTGGCGCAGTTAACTGTGTGGTTATCAAGAATGGTCAAAAAATAGGTCATAACACCGACTTGACTGGTATTGAGGCGTCGCTACACTGGTTGGACATCGACTCTAACCCCAAGGTGCTCATCCTCGGAACGGGTGGCGCATCTAAGGCCGTGCAGTACGCATTGAAGAAGCGAGGCATAGAGTTTATGGTGGTATCGCGCAGCGAGGAGCGTGGCGATGTCACCTATGACACGCTCACAGCCGACATCATCGCCGACCACAAGCTCATTATAAACACAACCCCTGTGGGCATGTCCCCCGACGTGGAGAACGCACCCACAATTGACTACTCTGCAATAGGTGCAGAGCATCGTCTCTTCGACCTGGTATATAACCCTGCGAAGACTCAGTTCCTGGCACGTGGCGAGGAACGCGGAGCAAAAACAATGGGGGGAATGCTTATGCTTCAGACACAGGCTATTGCTTCGTGGCACCTTTGGAACGAAAGGGTAACTGATGAGGGGTGCGAGGGGCCTGTAGTCTAAGGGTTGTTGATGCCGCTATCGACCTTCGATAACAGCAAGCGCATCGTCGACGTCATCAGCCTTAACCATCAAACGCACGGCGAAAAGCGAGGTTGTGTAGATGGCAGACATGTGCTCGCCATGCAACACGCAGAAGATTCCAGCGCTATCCAAGATAGACTTTGCAATCTCCGCCTGAGTGGTGTTATCAAACGTTTTTAACACCACGAGAGTTTCGTTTGTCGCATTCATAACTCACGGAGTTTATAAGTTGTTTGTAAAGATAACACTTTTTTTCTTAATTTTCGATACAACGAAGCGAAATTTATACAAAAAATTATCGCTATATTTGTACACGATTTTATAATATTGTTTTACCATGCGTCAGTTCGTACACCTACACGTACATAGCCAGTACTCGCTACTCGATGGCCAGGCAAGCATCTCGAAGCTTGTCGACAAGGCCATTGCAGATGGCATGCCCGGTATTGCGCTTACTGACCACGGTAATATGTTCGGTGCAAAGGACTTCTTCAACTACGTAAAGAAGAAGAACGGCGCACGCAAGGATAAGATTAAGGAGCTGCAGGGACGCATCGAGCGTCTTGAGAATGGCACAGCAACTGAGGCCGAGATTAATGGTGATGCAGGTGCTGCGCTCGCAAAGGCACGCGTAGAGCTCGACGCACAGCCCAAGGCCGACTTCAAGGGAATTATCGGCTGTGAGGTGTATGTGGCACGTCGCCGTCTGCATGATAGAGAGAAGGCTATGGGTGACTATAGCGGCTACCACCTTATCCTACTTGCAAAGAACCTTAAGGGTTACAAGAACCTCATTAAGATAGTATCGAAGGGTTACACCGAGGGTTTCTACGGACGTCCACGTACCGACCGTGTTGAGTTGGAGAAGTACCACGAGGGTATCGTGTGCTGCTCGGCATGTATCGGTGGTGAGATTCCACGCCTTATCCGCGAGGAGAAGTTCGAAGAGGCGGAGCAGGCGGCATTGTGGTATAAGAACCTCTTTGGCGACGACTACTACCTCGAGTTGCAGATGCATAAGGCAACCGTGGAGCACGCCAACCACGAGACCTGGAAGATACAGGAGATGGTCAACGAGCACCTCATTAAGATGTCGCAGAAGCTCGGCATCAAGCTCGTATGTACAAACGACGTGCACTTCGTAGATGAGGAGCACGCCGAGGCTCACGACCGTCTTATCTGCCTTGGCACATCGAAGGATTTCAATGATCCTAAGCGCATGCTCTACTCTAAGCAGGAGTGGATGAAGACCACGGCAGAGATGAACGCTCTGTTCGACTACGTACCCGAGGCGTTGGACAACACCGTGGAGGTGTGCAACAAGGTGGAGAACTACTCTATCGACCACGCCCCCATCATGCCCACCTTTGCCATCCCCGAGGATTTCGGCACCGAGGAGGGCTACCGTCAGAAGTATAGCGAGGAGGACTTATTCAACGAGTTCACACGCGATGAGAATGGCAACGTCGTGATGGAGGAGGGCGAGGCTCGCAAGAAGATTGAGAAGCTTGGCGGCTATGACAAGCTATACCGTATAAAGCTCGAGGCAGACTACCTCGCGAAACTCGCTATGGATGGTGCACACAAGCGCTATGGCGAGGTGCTCGACGAGGAGACCCAGACACGTCTACGCTTCGAGTTGCACATCATGAAGACCATGGGTTTCCCTGGTTACTTCCTTATCGTGCAGGACTTCATCCGCGCGGCACGCGAGGAACTTGATGTATCTGTAGGCCCTGGTCGTGGCTCGGCTGCGGGCTCGGCTGTGGCATACTGCCTCGGCATCACGCAGATTGACCCCATCAAGTATGACTTGCTGTTCGAGCGTTTCTTGAATCCCGACCGTATCTCGTTGCCCGATATCGATATCGACTTCGATGATGATGGCCGTGGTCGTGTGCTCAACTGGGTGACGCAGAAGTATGGCAAGGAGAAGGTGGCGCACATCATCACCTACGGCACCATGGCTACGAAGATGGCGCTTAAGGATGTTGCACGCGTGCAGAAGCTACCATTGGCGCAGGCTAACCAGCTATGCAAGTGGATTCCTGACCGCATCACCGACCCCAACGACAAGGATAAGCAGCTCAAGATAAACCTCAATAACTCCATAATGGTAGTTCCTGAGTTGAAGGCTGCCGAGGAGTCTACCGACCCCATCATGCGCGATACGATTAAGTATGCGAAGATGTTGGAGGGTAACGTGCGCGGTACGGGTGTACATGCCTGCGGTACGATTATCTGTCGTGATGACATTACCGATTGGGTTCCCGTAAGTACGGCTGATGACAAGGAGACGGGCGAGAAGATGCTCGTAACACAATATGAGGGCTCGGTGATTGAGGATACGGGTCTCATCAAGATGGACTTCCTCGGTCTTAAGACGCTCTCGATTATCAAGGATGCTGTTGAGACCGTGGAGCAGACCCACGGTGTGAAGATTGACATCGACAACATCCCCATCGACGACAAGAAGACATACGACCTATACTGCAAGGGTGGCACGATTGGCACGTTCCAGTTCGAGTCGCCGGGTATGCAGAAGTACCTTCGTGAGTTGCAGCCCTCGACGTTCGAGGACCTTATTGCGATGAATGCGCTATATCGTCCCGGACCTATGGACTACATCCCCGACTTTATCGACCGTAAGCACGGCCGCAAACCTATTGTCTACGATATCCCCATCATGGAGAGATATTTGAAGGACACATATGGTATTACCGTATATCAGGAGCAGGTGATGTTGCTCTCGCGCTTGTTGGGTAACTTTACGCGAGGCGAGTCCGACACATTGCGTAAGGCGATGGGTAAGAAGATTAAGTCGAAGCTGGATGAGCTCAAGCCCAAGTTTATTGCGGGCGGTAAGAGTAACGGCCACGATGAGAAGGTCTTGGAGAAGATTTGGGCAGACTGGGAGAAGTTCGCATCATACGCCTTCAACAAGTCACACGCTACGTGCTACTCGTGGGTAGCCTACCAGACGGCATACGTCAAGGCGCACTACCCTTCTGAGTATATGGCGACGGTGTTGAGCCGAAACCTTAACGACATCAAGCAGGTTACGGCCTACATGAACGAGTGCAAGAGCATGGGTATCGCCGTGTTGGGCCCCGATGTTAACGAATCGAAGGTTAAGTTCTCGACCAACAAGAGTGGCGACGTGCGCTTCGGTCTTGCAGCCATTAAGGGTGTTGGCGAGGCGGCGTCGGAGGCTATAGTTAGGGAGCGCATGGAGAATGGTCCCTACAAGTCTATCTACGACTTTATGGAGCGTGTGAACTACTCGGTTGTCAACCGCAAGTGCTTGGAGAGCATCGCCTATGCTGGTGCTTTCGACTCGCTCATCGACTTCAACCGTTCGCGTTTCTTCGCTGAGGACCAGTCGAAGGTTATGTTCCTCGATATGCTCGTGCGCTATGGTCAGCGCGTGCAGCAGGAGAAGCAGAATGCACAGCAGAGTCTCTTCGGCATGGCCATGGAGAGTGGCTCCGACCTACAGAAGCCCCGTGTTCCCGTTGCCGAGGATTGGAATAACATTGTGGTGCTGAACAAGGAGAAGGAGGTCATCGGCCTCTACCTCTCGGGACACCCTCTCGACCGCTTCGACTTCATCATTAAGCAGATGTGTAAGGCGGAGTTGGGCGACTTGGAGGACTTGACGCTCTTCGATGGCAAGGAGGTTGCCGTGGCGGGTGTTGTGGTATCGGTTACTCCCCTCACGACAAAGGATGGTCGCCGCTATGCACGCTTTGTGCTTGAGGACTACAACTCGCAGCATGAGTTCACGCTCTTCAGCAAGGAGTATAACCAGTGGGGCAT
>JAFZGE010000207.1 GCA_017555545.1 Alistipes sp. | reverse complement strand
GTGGCATACGCATCTGAGGATAAGCGTACTGTAGGCGTTGAGATTCACTCAGGACGTAACCGTATCGTGCGTCGTATGTTCGAGCACCTCGGCTATACTGTTCAGAAGCTCGACCGTGTATACTACGCAGGTCTTACAAAGAAGAACCTCAAGCGTGGTGAGTGGCGTTTCCTCACTCGTGATGAGGTTATGCGCTTGAAGACAGGTCAGTACGAGTAAAAAGTCGTTAGAGTTGGGATTGTCCCGAGGGGCAATCCCTTTTTTTTGCTCTTATGTGTGGCAATAGATTACTTTGGCGTTAATCTTGCTCCATGATAATCACTCCTGCGCGTATGCGCGTACACATATTTCAAAGGACATTGCCCAAAAGGTGGTGTCCTTTTTGCATAATAAAAGAGGCTGCTCGCAATCGCGAACAACCTCTTATAGTTCGTAAGTGGGGTATGATTAGTAGATCTCCTCAAGGAGCTTTGCAAGGCGGATGCCACCCTTGAGGAACTGCTGCTCGATAATGGGAGCGTACTCTGCAACGTAGTCGTATGACATGTTGCTGGTCTTTGCTGCGCTCTCGTATACCTCGTTAGCAAGTACTACGGTCTCCTCGATCCAGTCGTTAGGAGTACCCTGCTCCATTGCCTTTACCTGCTTAGGTGTAGCGCGGTCTACCTGCTCCTGCCACTCTGAGTAGCCCCAGCGGTGTGCTGACTCCACGATCTCGCTATCCCAAACCGAGTGTAACTTCTTCTGGCTGCCGAAATACTTAACCTTCGTGCCGTTGCCACCGCGGTCGCTCTTGCGGCCTGCGTGCATGGGACAGTGGATGTCGCCTACGATATGGATGAGCATCATGAGCTGTGCGCGTTCCTCCTCGATTGTGAGCTCGCCGCTCTTGAGGTTCTCAACGAGGGCGTTGATGGCTGTTACGGCGTCGCCTGAAGCTGCCTTTACAGAGTTTGCGTATGTGCCCTCCTCAGGGTCTACGTTTACATAGTGCCATGTCTTGGTGTAGGCGTACTCATCGGTGTGGCTGGCGTTGTCCATCCAGTTCGCTACGTATACCAATGAGTGGCCCTCGAGCACCTCGGTAACCTTCTGAAGAGTCTTCTTCGAAAGGTGCTTCTCTGCGATGTAAGCCACGGTATCGTGACCCTTTGGACCCCACGCGAGTGCCATTGCGGGGATGAGAAGTACAAATGCTATAGATAATACTTTGCGCATAGTTAATTGTTAAATTGGTTATATCTGTGCAAAGATATGAAATAAAAACCGTACGGGCAAATTTAGGTGTGAGTGCAAGGAGGTGTCACTCTTAAAACCAAAAACACATAGTTGCTCTTGCCTTTGTTTATTCGGGGGTCGAACGTAAAAGCTTTAGCTTTTTCGTAGCTGCGTGTTGTGGCTTTGCCACAATACACAGCAACCCCGATTAAACAAAAAAAAGCCTGCGACATAAATCGCAGACTTAAAGTGGAGGTGGCGGGGGTCGAACCCGCGTCCAAACAAGGAACCCCAGAGCTTTCTACACGTTTAGCTGACCATTTCATCCTTCTCCTCGCGCCAGGCAGGCAGCAGCCAAACCCGAGGCCCAGCCCCTAAATCTCGCATGATGACCGAGGCACACATCACGCCATCTCTTAATTGATGATACCCCATAATGATTGGTCGTTAAAGAGCGGAACGACCTCTCGGGATACTCGTCACACAGCCTCCTTGGGCTACGCGATTAAGCTAATTTACCCAGTAAATTAAGCAGCGAGTGCGTAGTTGTTATTGCCATTTATAGCTTGAGCGTTCAGTTTAACGAGACCCCACACAAGGCTCGACGTGCTTACAATCGAATTCTACCTGCTGTCAAAACCGGTCACCCCCTGGAAGATGCTGTTTTGAGATATCTTTTGGTCTTGTTGTGCCTATTTTGGGTATCTTATTGTTTTTGCTTTTTGTCAATAGCCCGCGCTATTGCCATCAAAGCCAAAAGCACAATCTACTCGAAAATAGTCGACAACAAACTCCAAAAACATCTCAAACATCACCTTCTAAAGATTTGGGAGATGTGTCTGGAGTATAACCGTTAATATTTTTATTCACAGCGATAAACTATCGAAGTGGCATCTGTGGCAATGCAAATGCGGTGCAAATGTAATAAAATTTTGCGGAATATAAAAATTATCGTTAAATTTGCATGATAGATTAATACTTGTGAAGATGGAGACAAAGAGAGTCATCGAACTAAAAAACGTTTCAATATATCAGGGCGAGGTGTCGCGAAAGGCGAATGCCGAGAACAACCTCGTGTTGTCGAATGTCAACCTTACGGTGGATGAGGGCGAGTTTGTATATCTTATCGGTCGCGTTGGTACGGGTAAGAGTACTCTGCTCAAGACCTTGTATGCCGAGGTAGATCTTGTAGAGGGTGAGGCTACGGTTGTAGGCTTCGACCTGCGCAATATCAAGCGTAGCAGCATCCCCATGTTGCGCCGTTCGATGGGTATTGTCTTTCAGGATTTCCAGTTGCTTACCGATCGCAATGTATTCCTCAATTTGTACGACGTGTTGCGTGCTACGGGCTGGAAGTGCGAGGAGGAGATTCGCCACCGCATTAGCGAGGTGTTGGAGCTTGTCGGCTTGGAGCATAAGAGCTATAAGATGCCTTTTGAGCTCTCGGGTGGTGAGCAGCAGCGCTTGACCATTGCGCGAGCTTTGTTGAATAACCCTCGTTTAATTCTCGCGGATGAGCCCACAGGTAATCTTGATCCTAAGACTGCGGAGGGTATCATGGAGATCTTCCATAACATCGCCAAGAGTGGCTGTGCTGTTGTTATGTCAACGCACAACATCTCGCTTATCGAGCAGTTCCCCTCGCGCACAATCCTCTTTGCCAAGGGGCAGATCTCGGAGGTTGATGTCAACACCGTTATCGGAGCATAACACGAACTACATATTAAAAAAATACTCCTCCCGATTGTCGAGAGGAGTATTTTGTTTTTATATTGCGCCTTACTCTTTGCAGTGGGGGCAGTGGTGGTGTTCGCCGAGGACGGTGTGGGGAACATCGCCATGTGTGATAATCTGAATAGGGCAGTCGTAGTTGCGCAACTGCTCCTCGGTTATGATGTTCGAGTCGTGGCGGTGTACGTGGCGGTTGACGCAGACGATGTTGTTCACAACGCTCGAAATAGTACCCACGTCGTGTGATACCATCATGATGGCCATATCGTGGCTGAGGTGGTGTAGCAGGTTGTAGAGCTCGTTCTCGAAGCGGTTGTCTACGAAGTTGGTGGGCTCGTCGAGTACCAGGAGCTTGGGCTCGGAGATGATGGCACGGCACAACATTACGCGCTGAAGCTGACCGCCCGAGAGTTCGCCGATGGGACGAGTGGCGAGGTGGTCGATGTGTGCTTGCTTGAGTGTCCCCATGGCACGCTCGCGCTCCGCCTTGCCGTAGCGGTGTAGCATGCCGCGCTCCGCCTGGAGTCCTGACATTACAACCTCCAAAACCGAGATGGGAAAGACCTTGTCGAAGGATGACACCTGGGGCAAGTAGCCGATATGTGGCTTGCCATGGCGCATGATTGAGGCGTCGAAGCGAATATCGCCCTTGAATGGTACAACGCCCATGATTGCCTTAACGAGGGTGCTCTTGCCACCTCCGTTGGGGCCTATGATGCCGAGGAAGTCATCGGCGTAGATGTCGAGGTCTACATGCTCAAGTGCACGTACCGTGTCGTACGTAACGCTCAAGTCGCGTATGGTGATTATTGGTTGTTTCATCTCTAACGACATATGATCTCTGTTACACGCTCAATCTCCGCGAGTATATCCTCCGAGAGTGGGTCGGTGGTGATAATCTCTGCGCCTGCATCGTTGGCTATGGCGCGCACCTTATCCTCGCTATACTGAGGCTGGCGGAGGATTGTCCTTACGCCATGGTCTTTGGCTGTCTCGATGAGTGCTGTAGTCTGGCGAAGTGAGGGCTCCTTACCGTCGTGCTCGATGGCTATCTGTTTGATGCCGTAGTCGCGGGCGTAGTAGGTGTAGGCGGGGTGGTAGATCATCATCGCCTCGACGCCCTCAGTCTCGATGCGTGTTGCGCAGTAGTTGTCGAGCTCTGCGATGTGCTCCAGGAGTCGCTCTGTTGCCTCGGTATACTTCACTGAGTCGGGGTAGTGCGCCATGATTGCATCGTGGGCATTTGCCACCATGGTACGTAGTGCACGGGGTGATGTCCAGATGTGTGGGTCGACGCCATGCTTGTGCTGGTGGTTGCCGTGTGAGCAGCTGCCCGCGATAAGCTCGATGCCCTCAGAAAGGTTTACTAACTCAGCATCGCCGTTGATGCGACTTGTGAGGCTCTGCTCGAAGTCGATGAGACCCGTGGAGAAGATAAACTCCACGTTGCTGAATGCCGTCACCTGCTTGGGTGTAGGCTCGAAGGTCTCGGGGCTTGCACCCTTGGGTACGATGACCTCGACGTCGAAATCATCCGCAGTAATCTCCTCGATGATGCTCTGCATCGGGGTGATTGTTACATATATGGTCTTTTTATTGCAATCGCTCTTTGTCGCACAACCTATGGTTAGGAGTGCACATATTATGAATGTTGCTAATTTTTGCATCGTAATATAATCTTTATGGAAAATGTGAAGGCAAAGGTATAAAAAAGTGTGCAAAAATCTTGTTTTTGTCGGCAAAAAATGAGATATTTGTAAGTCTAACATAAAACTTACGCAAAATGATTAAGAATATAACCGAAAAAGTAGTCTACATTGGCGTCGATGATACAGACATCGATTTGTTCGAGAGCCAGTATGTTGTCCCCGAGGGCGTGTCATATAACTCTTATCTTATCCTCGATGAGAAGGTTGCAGTGATGGATACCGTAGATCTTCGCAAGGCGGAAGAGTGGTTTGATAATTTGAACACAGCACTCGCAGGTCGCAAGCCCGACTACCTTATCGTTCAGCACCTCGAGCCCGACCATGCTGGTACTATCGCTCGCGTTATGGCACTCTATCCCGAGATGCAGGTTGTAGCATCGGACAAGGCTGTTAAGATGCTGCCCAACTTCTTCCACGATACCACTTTCGAGGGTCGCACAATAGGTGTTAAGGAGGGTGATACACTCTCGCTTGGTGGTCGCACACTCACCTTCGCTATGGCGCCCATGGTACACTGGCCAGAGGTTATGGTGACCTACGATAGTACAGATAAGGTGCTCTTCTCGGCTGACGGCTTCGGTAAGTTTGGCGCATTGTGCAACGGTGGCGAGTGGGCATGTGAAGCACGCCGCTACTACTTCAATATCTGTGGTAAGTATGGCGCACCTGTTCAGGCACTCTTGAAGAAGGCTGCAACACTCGATATCGCTATCATCTGTCCTACACATGGCCCTGTCCTTACAGAGAACCTCGGCTACTACATCGGCCTCTACGACACTTGGAGTAAGTATGAGCCCGAGAACGAGGGTGTGCTCGTAGCATATGCCTCTATCCACGGCAATACTGCTGAGGTAGCGCGCAAGTTCGCAGATATGTTGCGTGAGAAGGGTGCAGAGAAGGTTGTTGTTGCCGACCTCTCGCGTTGCGACATGGCTGAGGCTGTGGAGGATGCCTTCCGCTATAGCCGCCTTGTGGTTGCTGCTGCTTCGTACGATGCAGATGTATTCCCTCCCATGCACGACTTCTTGCACCACCTTGCAATCAAGAACTACTCTAAGCGCCGCATCGGTATTATAGAGAACGGCTCGTGGGCACCTTCGGCAGGTAAGGCGATGCGCAAGATTATCGATACGTTCAAGGATGTGACCGTGGCAGATACTATGGTGACTATCGTCTCTACATTGAAGCCCTCGGACATGCCCGCTTTGGAGCGCTTGGCTGATGAGGTATTGGCATAACGCAATACCTATCTATATAATAATGGCTGCCTAAAGATATTGGGCAGCCATTATTGTTTGTCTTGGTTAGGGTCGTAGCGCTAAACGCCTTATGCTCTCGAAATTACTTCGTGCCGCTAAAGGTTACGGGGTAATCGCCACATGTGAAGCTCAGCGTCATGGTCTCGTTAGTGATGAGCCCCGCGAGATTTGTGATTGTGTACTTCTCGAATGGGCCACCCATAGCGTAGGGGATGATGT
>JAFZGE010000206.1 GCA_017555545.1 Alistipes sp. | reverse complement strand
CTTGTC
Organism: Alistipes sp.; assembly: GCA_017555545.1. GTDB lineage: Bacteria > Bacteroidota > Bacteroidia > Bacteroidales > Rikenellaceae > Alistipes. Next base: position 10,793 of record JAFZGE010000206.1, on the reverse strand, counting down.
CGAGCCATCCCTTAAGTCTCTTTTAGACCCTTGTCCGCGCCAACGCAAAAAAAACTCCCACCCAGGGATAGTACTTCAACGTACAGCCCTAGGTGGGTTACTTTTAGTGATGGGCCGAGAACGACCCTTTTCGCGAGAAATTATTTGCTAGCCTCAACAGAAACCTTACGGAACTCCTTAAGAAGCTTTGTAAGCTCCAAAGCTGCCTTACGAGCACGTGTACCTGCGGCCTTGTTATTCTTCTCTACCTGAGCGTTTGCGTTCTCAGCAAATGCTGCATACTGAGCTGCGATGTTCTCTACCAATGTCTTCATATCAATAAAAATTTTAAGGTTTTTCACTACGCAAAGTTATAAATTATTTTTGGTTTCCAAATTTTTTGCAATAAAAAATGCACCATAAAGCGGTGATTTTCCGACAAATTAACTATTTATACTTATCTATATGCTGCATATATGCATAGGTTTGCGCATCCATCATGTCCAAAATCCCCACAAATGGGGATTGCACAACAATGCCATTTGACGTATCTTTGCGCACAAATAAAAGAATATAAAAGGTATGCGACTAAGTGAACTAAAAACAGGGGAGACAGCTACGGTGGTCAAGGTGCTTGGCTATGGTGGCTTCCGTCGTCGCATTATCGAGATGGGCTTTGTCAAGGGTCAGGAGGTCACGGTAGTCCTCGATGCCCCACTCAAAGACCCCATCGAGTATCACATCATGGGCTACGACATCTCGTTGCGCCGTAAGGAGGCAGAGATGATTGTTGTGATGACTCGCGAGGAAGCCAAGCGCCTCTCTATGGGCGAGGCTACAACACTCGTGACAGATGAGGACATCGTAGAGCGCGCTGTCAACGACAGCCTCAAGCAGATACGTGTAGGTTTGGTTGGCAACCCCAACTCCGGCAAGACATCGCTATTCAACACGCTATGTGGTCGCAGCGAGCATGTAGGCAATTATAGCGGTGTTACGGTGGATGCCAAGCGCGGCACACTCAGATTCAAGGGTTACACCTTGGAGATCACCGACCTACCAGGCACATACGCCCTCTCGGCATACTCACCCGAGGAGGTCTACGTTCGCCGACATATTATAGACGACACCCCCGACATCATTGTAAATACTATCGTTGCCTCAAACCTCGAGCGCAACCTATACCTCACCACCGAGCTTATCGACATGAGCCCCAAGATGGTCATCGCCATGAATATGTACGATGAGCTTGAGGCAAGCGGTGCAAAGTTTGACCACGAGGCACTCGGAGGCATGATTGGTGTGCCTATGATTCCCATCGTAGCACCCACAGGTCGCGGTATCGAGCAGTTGCTGGATGCTATCGTAGCCGTGCACGAAAACAACGATAAGCGTGTGCGCCATATCCACATCGGCTACGGCTCGGTCATCGAGGAGAACCTCGAGGCATTAAATGCCGATATGCGTCAGCACCGCGAGGAGCTCATCGCTCACTTTCCTCCCCGCTACTTTGCGCTTAAGATGATTGAGGGCGACAAGGAGATAACACAACTTCTCGACTCATCACCCCACATGGAGCGCTGGCAGCGCATGGCAGATGCGGCACGCAAGGAGATTGAGGAGGCTCTCGGCGAGGACATCGAGACAGCTCTCTCAAACCAGAAATATGGCTTTGTTTCGGGAGCTTTGAAGGAGACATACACCGCAGCAAAGAATATGCGTAACACGCTCAGCGACAAGCTCGACGCCATTGTAACGCACCGCATTTGGGGTTTCCCCATCTTCTTCGCCATCATGTGGTTGATGTTCTACACCACCTTCGAGCTCGGCTCCTATCCTCAGGGTTGGATAGAGTGGGGCGTAGACTGGTTGTACAACGCCGTACGCAACGTGATGGAGGCGGGAGCACTACGCGATATGCTCACCGACGGTGTTATCAACGGTGTGGGCAGCGTATTGGTTTTCTTGCCCAACATCATGATTTTGTACCTCTTTATCTCGTTCCTCGAGGACTCGGGATATCTGGCACGTGCTGCCTTTATCATGGATAAGGTCATGCACCGCATGGGCGTTCACGGCAAGTCATTCATACCGATGGTCATGGGCTTCGGCTGTAACGTACCAGCAGTTATGGCATGCCGCACCATCGAGTGTCGCACTTCGCGTCTTATAACCATCATGGTTGTGCCCTTTATGTCATGCAGCGCACGCCTTCCTATATATATGATGATCATCGGAACCTTCTTTGCAAGGCATGCAGGCACGGTGCTCTTCCTCATGTATATCCTCGGCATCATCATCGCGGTTGTTACGGCACGCCTTATGCGTCGCTTTATGTTCCGCGAGCAGGAGGCCCCCTTTGTTATGGAGCTATCACCCTATCGCATACCGATGCCCAAGACCACACTACGCCATATGTGGAGCAAGTGTGCGCAGTATCTCAAGAAGATGGGTGGACTTATCCTAATCGCCTCAATTGTAGTGTGGTTGCTCGGCTACTATCCTCGTCCACACGACGCAGCGAACACACCAACAAGCAACGCCTACGAGCAGTCGTATATGGGCAAGGTTGGCAAGGTTACTGAGCCTATATTCGAGCCTATGGATATGGATTGGAAGGCTTCGGTAGCCCTTATCTCGGGCATTCCAGCAAAGGAGATTGTAGTAAGCACGCTCAGCGTACTTCACTCACACCCCGATGATGCTTCAGCAACCGAGGAGGAGACAACACGCAACGTAAGCAAGCGCGTAGCGGATGGCATGTCAACACCTACAGCCGTGGCATTCCTCATCTTTGCTCTGCTATACCTCCCCTGCATCGCAACTATTGTTGCTATCGCCTCGGAGCTCAACTGGAAATGGGCACTTGGCTCGGCACTCTACAACACCGCCATTGCATGGCTCTTGGCATGGGCTGGATATCACCTAACACTATTACTCATGTAGGATTATGGACTGGCAAAGTGTTGTTGTAGCCATAGTGGCTGTGATTGTCGTTGTGATCATCATCCGCAAGACATGGAGGCTAATCTTCTGTCGCGATACCTCGCGCTGTTCGTGCTGCGACAAGGAGTGTAGTCACCGTAAGTAAGACATAAAAAAAACAATGCAACTCATTGAGCTGCATTGTTTTTTGTTTTATATATCAAGGATTAGAACTCGTCATCAGAGGCCTCTTCAGAAGTATCTGCTAACTCATCTGCACCCTTCAAATCATCCTCATCGTAGTAGCCATCGTTGTCATCATCCTGACCATCGTCAACCTTAACATCAATTTTCACCATATAGTAAGCCTCCTCTGTCTCGTAGGGCACGGTGTAGAAGAATGAACCATCGGGCTTATCGTAGCGAGTCATCACCTCAGTGAAACCCAATGGATATAGTGCCTTGACCTCTGCCTGCTGCTCAGGAGTAAGATTGTGGAAACTTGTAATTAGACGTCTCTTCTTGTTATCAGTAGCCATAAACCTAATATATAATAACTTACGTATTTTTACCCTTTTCGGCGCAGAAATTTGCAAACATGGACTGCCCGAAATTTTCCGCAAATGTAGCGACATTTTGATAATGTGCAAGCATTGCGCAATATTTTTTTTATTTTTTCGAAATTTCTTCGCCGTTACAAACAAATTGTGTAACTTTACCCCATATTATGCGCGTAAGGATGACACAGAGCAAAGATATACAGCGAATGCGAGAACTCGAGCAATATCTCGAGCAGTGCAACTATCAATACTACGTTGAGAACAACCCCACAATCTCGGACTTTGAGTTCGATGCGCTATTGCGCGAACTTCAGGATTTGGAGGCACAATACCCCGAGGAGGCAGACCCCAACTCCCCCACTCGCCGTGTCGGTAGCGACCTGACATCAGAGTTCGAGAGTGTCGAGCACCGCTATGCTATGCAATCATTGGCAAACACCTACTCAAGCGAGGAACTTGGCGAGTGGATTGACCGCATCACACGCGAGGTAAGCGACGTGGAGTTTGTTTGCGAACTTAAGTTTGACGGTACGGCTATCTCACTTTGTTATGAGAATGGCGTATTACAGCGCGCAGTTACACGTGGCGACGGCAAGCGTGGCGATGATGTTACCAACAACGTACGCACCATCGGCTCTGTACCCATGAAGCTTCGTGGTGAGGGTTACCCATCATTGTTTGAAATCCGTGGCGAGATCTATATGCCCTATGCATCGTTTGACCGCCTTAATCGCGAGCGTGAGGCAGCAGGCGAAGCACCCATGGCAAATCCTCGCAACGCAGCAGCAGGAACACTCAAGCAGCAGTCATCGCAGGTCGTAGCACGCCGTGGATTGGACTGCACACTCTACCATATTGCTGGCGATGACCTACCCTTTACCACGCACATTGAGAACCTCGAGGCAGCACGCACATGGGGTTTCAAGGTCTCGGCACACATGAAGGTATGTCGCACACGCCAGGAGATTGAGGAATTCATCGCATACTGGGATACAGAGCGCAAGAATCTACCCTTTGCCACCGACGGCATCGTTATCAAGGTTAACAGCTACGCACAGCAGCGCACACTCGGCTCAACAGCCAAGGCGCCACGCTGGGCTGTGGCATATAAATTCCAAGCGGAGCGTGCCCTCACGCGCCTTGTGAGCGTAGACTTCCAGGTTGGTCGCACGGGTGCTGTCACCCCCGTTGCCAACCTTGAGCCCGTACAGTTGGCGGGCACGGTCGTTAAGCGCGCTTCAATACACAATGCCGACCAGATTGCTGCCCTCGACATACGCCTTGGCGACATGGTCTACGTTGAGAAGGGCGGCGAGATTATACCCAAGATTACAGAAGTAGAACTCTCGGAGCGCCCCGCAGATAGCAAGCCCTTCGAGTATATCACCCATTGCCCCGAGTGTGGTAGCGAACTTGTACGCTACGAGGGCGAAGCAAAGCACTTCTGCCCCAATAGCGCAGAGTGCAAACCCCAAATCATCGGTCGCATTGTCCACTTCGTTGGCCGCAAGGCGATGGATATAAATGAACTCGGTGATCAAATTATTACTAGACTTGTTGAATTGGGTAGAGTACGCAACTATGCTGATTTATTTGATCTAAAAGAGCAGGATTTATCTTCACTTCAAACCTATTACGAATGGAATCCTGATGAGGAAATGGCACGAAGAATCAAAGATACCATTGCATCCTGCAAAAAAATTACACTTATACGACACAAAAAATTAGTTGAATACCTATTCGATAGTGGCGCTATATCTTCGCAACAAGATTTACTTGAGTGGAATATAGATAAAATTTGCACTATTTGCGTTCCTGACACGCGCACAATTGTTGGCAAAACAGCGAACAAAATCATAGATCAAATTAAACAGTCTACAAAAGTTCCATTCAATCGTATACTATTTGCATTGGGCATTCCCAATATTGGAGAAACTACTGCCAAAACTCTAGTCAATCATTTCAGAACATTAGATGCTATCAAAAGCGCATCTATTGAGGAATTGACTTCAGTTGAGGAAATTGGACAAATCATAGCTGAAAGTATCATAAACTTTTTTGCGAATGAAAGCAATAGGGAAACAATTAATAGATTATTATATCACGGAGTACAATTTGAAGCCGAAGAAACAATTAAGACATCTAATTCACTAGACGGAAAAACATTTGTTGTATCAGGTACATTTTCATTGAGTAGAGATGAAATTAAAAGACTCATTGAAACACATGGAGGCAAAAATGTATCTTCCATTTCGAGCAAATTAGATTATCTTTTGGCTGGCGATAAAATGGGACCTGAGAAGCGTAAAAAGGCTGAACAACTCAATATCCCTATTATTAGTGAATCTAATTTCATGGCGATGATATCAGTAAAAGGAAACGAACAAATTACTAAAGATGCAATAGCTCCAGTTATTGAAGAAACAAATACAAAAGTTGTCGCCAAAGAAGAAACTTACATACAGGGATCTCTATTTTAAGATATTATGCTATCAAATTTTGTAGCCATAGATTTTGAATTTCTACCTGCACAAGGTCTCATATTCCAAATTGGATATGCAATTGTACAGGATGGTAAAATAGTGGAGACGTATGAACAAATAATCAACCCTAAGTGTTCTAAATGGGATTTTTATAGCATACCTGTAATTTCCGAGATAACAGGCATAACATATGATATGCTACAAGACGCTCCGACATTTGAAGAAATTTGGCCACATTTATACAAAGTCATAAATAATCGAATCGTTGTTGCTCACAATGCATGCTCAGCGGACTTATCTGTTCTTTCAAAAGAACTTTTGAGAATAAAAGCATTTGATTGTGAATATAGTGACACAACATTTGACTGCTACTGTACGATGAACATTGCAAGGGATATAAAACACATAAAATGCGGTTTATCTGTTTTATGCGAGCACTACAACATTGAGCTGTCATCACATCATAACGCATGTGCTGATGCTGAAGCTACAGCTAAACTATTTGTAGAGTTACAAAAACATTGCAACATCAAGCAGATCTCTCCCATTCTATTCAACCGTGAGTATGTGGCTGAAAGATATGGAAACTATGATCCCTATATCACACATGAGCCATACTTTGTAAAACGTAATAAGGAGGAGAAAGAAAAACGTCATTTAGATCTGAGCAACATACAACTACACATAGAGCAGATGATAGATAATCCTGCTTATTTCAGCAACGAGATTGTTGTATTAACAGGTTTGACTTGCGATGATAAAGAACAACTAACAACGTTGCTTGTAGATGCAGGAGCCTCAGTAAAAAATGGAGTCACGAAATGCACTACTCTTATCATCGCTGGCGAGAACGCTGGATGGTCTAAATTAGAAAAGGCTGTAGAACTTAACATTCCCGTAATCAATAGAAACGACATATTGTTTTAAGACATGAATACAATGGTACAGAATAAGATTAAGGGTGTGGGCGTTGCCCTAATCACCCCATTTAATAACTTCGAGGTTGACTACCCAGCATTGGCGCGCATGGTCGAGCACGTCATTGCAGGTGGTGTGGACTACATCGTAGCCCTTGGCTCAACAGCCGAGACCGCAACGCTCTCACTCGAGGAGCGTCAGCAGGTTTACGACTTTGTCGTAGAGCATACAGCAGGTCGCGTGCCTATCGTAGTAGGCATGGGTGGCAATAACACGCACGAGCTTGTGGAGCAGTTGCGCACATTTGACATGCACGATGCTGTGGCCATCCTCAGCGTTGTACCCTACTACAACAAGCCATCACAGGAGGGAATCTTCCGCCACTACATGGCCGTTGCCGAGGCCTCTCCCGTGCCAGTAATCCTCTACAACGTTCCAGGTCGTACGGGCGTCAATATGACCGCTACAACAACGCTTCGCCTTGCACACGCATCGGACAAGTTTGTTGCCATAAAGGAGGCATCGGGCAGCATCGAGCAGATGCAGGAGATTATCGACGGCAAGCCCGAGAACTTCCTCGTTATTTCGGGCGATGATGGCATCACCGTGGAACTTATCAAGCGTGGCGGCGTGGGCGTTATATCGGTTGCTGCAAACGCCTTTCCCGAGAAGTTCTGCCGCTGCATCCACAACGCCATGGAGGGCAACTTTGCGGAGGCTGAGCCTGCAATGGAGCAGTTCGCTGAGCCCATCGCGCTGCTCTTTAGAGAGGGCAACCCCACAGGCGTCAAAACGATGACTGCAGTTATGGGTCTTACACGCGATGAGGTGCGTCTTCCCCTTGTCGAGGGCACAGAGACACTCCGTGAGGATACAAAAAATGGTATTACAAAGTACGATTTAAGGTAGTGTGAGCGTTGGTAATTAGACAATGACACACTCAACAACTATGAGACAAATAATACTATTTTTACTACTCTGCACAGCACTACTTACCCCTGCCACACTTCGCGCCGAGGAGCCCAATCCCCTGATGTCGAATGAGGCGGAGGTTACATTGCTTATTCCCGATGAGGATGATATCATTCACCAGACGTTATCTACCTCATCGCCCTACTACTACACCAACCTGATGTTGAAGTATCTCAACGGCACGACACCGCTCACCAACCTTGAGTACCACTACCTCTATTATGGGTTCACCTATCAGGAGGATTACCGCCCATTTACCGAGAATACGGCACTCGACAGAATGCTCCTCATCATATCGGGCATCAACCCCGATCAGCCTACGGTTATGCAGCTTGAGGCGCTCATCGAGAATGGTATAGCTGCACTTGAGGTCGACCCATTCAATCCCAAGGTACTCAACATTATGGCATATGCCTATGGAGCTCTCGGCGACACACAGCGTGAGCAGCTATACTACAACCATCTAAACGGCATACTCTCGACCATTGAGCGCTCGGGAACAGGCCTTAAGGAGGGCGACAGATGGCATGTGCTGATGTTCTCTCACGCCTACGATCTTCTTGCTTCGAAGGGCTACGCCTACAACGAGAATCGCATCGTAAGTCGCGATGCTATGTTTGTACCGATAGCGCAGCGACCCAAGGAGCGCATCAAAGGTTTCTACTTCGACTACAGCCGCATCTACCGCAATAAGCCCGATGATGTAACATTCAAGCGTGATCGCACTTGGCAGTTCAACAACCTCAAACCCCAAAAATACAAATAGCGGTTGTTTGAGAAGAAGATAATTTTATTATCTTTGTGCCGTTTTTTAATTTTTGACCCTAATGAGACAGATATATTTCGCACTCATCACACTATTTTCGCTACTAACACTCGGGGCATGTAGACCTGAACCCACAGTGATCTACGGCATGCGCGTACCAGTGTATGTAGACTGCGCCTTCGACGCCAAGGATGTTCAGTTTGAGTATATATTGCACAGCGCTGTTGACGCATCGGCCGTAAAGGTTTCAGCAACAGCAGATGCTGCATGGATTACATCAATCAACACTTCAACCAAAGGCATGGTTAGCTTCACCGTTGATGTAAACGATGCTGCAAAGTCTCGCACAGCAACCATCACCCTCAAAGCTACAAGCCACCAGGCAGAGACGATTGAGATTACGCAGTATGGCACACCCCCAACAACAACCAATCACACGCTGATGTTCTTCTTTAATGGCGTTACCCTCGACCGCTACTTCAAGGGCAATATTGCCGACACACAGAAGGCCATCGAGAATGGCGCGATTGGAGACTCAAACCGCGTAATATACTTCCGACAAAAAAGCAAGACATCGGCATATATCAACGAGTTGTGCTACGACCCCACAACAGGTCGATGCGTAGAGCGCAAGGTTGTTGAAAATATTCCCATCTCATCCTCTCAGATGACTGCTGCCGATTTGGCGGAATATATCGGCATGATGGCAAGTGCAGCACCAGCAAACCGCTACGGCATAGTAATGGCGGGTCACGGTCAGGGCTGGATAACCCGCGAAGTGCTTAATGGCAATGGTGGTGTAAGTGCATTTAGCGCTACTAGTAACATCTGGGCTCCCGCAATCGGTGCGGAGGTAACGCGTGCCTACGGCGAGAGCAACGTGCAGCTCGACATCATTGAGATTGCCGAGGGCATCAGCTCATCAAACATAGAATTCGACTACATCCTCTTTGACTGCTGCTTCATGTCAAACATTGAGGCAATATACGACCTTCGCAACTCGGCGAACTACATCATTGCGTCGCCCTGCGAGATTATGGGCAAGGGTTTTCCATACGAGCGTACACTACCCTACCTCTTCAAGAATAACGGCAACGAGACAGACTACGCAGGTGCTGCCGAGAGCTACTACAAATACTATCGCGATGAGTATTACGGTTCGGCACGATGCGGTTCTATTGCTGTAACAAAGTGTAGCGAGGTAGACAACCTTCGCGACGCAGCAAAGAGACTCATGGAGACTGGCACAAACAAATATCTTCGCGATGACATGCAGACATACGAGGGCCAGACTCACCACCTCTTCTTCGACATCAGCGAGTGGTGCGACGTTGCGGGTCAGGATGACACGGCCAAGGCTGAGTTCCACGCACAGCTCGAGAAGACCGTAATTGCAAAGCACTCGCTGGATAGTTTCTACTCTGCATACGGCACATATGGCACATACCCCATCAACCTCGATATCTACTCAGGTGTTACGACATCTGCCCCAAGCAGCGTTCACCTAAGAAAGTGGAAGGAGTCAAACTGGTACAAGGATGTATGGCCAACGGAGGCAAATGAAGTGGATGAGTAGGAATATTAAGATATATTTTATATCTTTGCGCTCAATTTCATAGGAATAATAATATAAAAGCACTATAACACATGTTTGAAAATCTAACCGCGAAACTCGAACGCTCGTTCAAGATTCTTAAGGGCGAGGGTCGAATCACCGAGATTAACGTTGCTGAGACACTCAAGGAGATACGCCGTGCACTTATCGACGCCGACGTAAACTATAAGGTGGCAAAGACATTCACCGACGATGTGAAGCAAAAGGCATTGGGTCAGGATGTACTTCGCTCAGTGAAGCCTGGTCAGATGATGACCAAGATCGTGCGCGATGAGCTCGCAGCACTTATGGGTGGCACAGCCACAGACATCAACCTCGAGGGCAACCCCGCAATTATCCTTATCGCAGGTTTGCAGGGTTCTGGTAAGACAACATTCTCTGGTAAGCTCGCATCACACCTCAAGACTAAGAAGGGTCGTCAGGTATTGCTCGTTGCAGGTGACGTATACCGTCCCGCTGCTATCGATCAGCTCAAGATCCTCGGCGAGACCGTTGGCGTAGAGGTATACACCGAGCCAGGCAACAACAACCCCGTTGAGATTGCCGAGAACGCAATCAAGTATGCAAAGCAGAAG
>JAFZGE010000205.1 GCA_017555545.1 Alistipes sp. | reverse complement strand
GTTGAGAAGGACACTTACGAGGCGGTTCAGGTTGCCTATGACGACAAGAGTGAGAAGCACACCAGCAAGAGTTTGTTAGGTCACTTCAAGAAGGCCGGTGTTACCCCCAAGCGTAAGCTCGTTGAGTTTAAGGGTATGCCTGAGGTGAACCTTGGTGATAGCCTTACAGTTGAGATGTTCTCTGAGGAGGACTGGGTAGACGTAACAGGCATCTCTAAGGGTAAGGGCTTTCAGGGTGTAGTTAAGCGTCACGGTTTCGGTGGTGTAGGTGGTCAGACTCACGGTCAGCACAACCGCCAGCGTAAGCCAGGTTCACTTGGTGCATCATCTTACCCATCACGCGTATTCCCAGGTAAGCGTCTTCCTGGTCAGATGGGTAACGTAACTGTTAAGGTCTTGAACCTTAAGGTCGTAAAAGTAATTCCCGAGAGCAACCTCATCTTGGTGAAGGGTTCAGTTCCCGGTGCAAAGGGTTCTTATTTAACAATTGAGAAGTAGTATGGAATTAGCTGTATTAAACACATTAGGACAGGAGACAGGTCGTAAGGTAGTTCTTTCAGACGCAGTCTTCGGCGTGGAGGCTAATGACCACGCTATCTACCTCGACGTTAAGCAGTATTTGGCTGACCAGCGTCAGGGTACTCACAAGGCAAAGCAGCGTAACGAGGTTGCAGGTTCAACTCGTAAGCTTAAGCGCCAGAAGGGTACTGGTGGTGCACGTTGCGGTAGCATCAAGTCGCCTTTGTTCCCCGGTGGTGGCCGCGTATTCGGTCCCGTACCCCGCGACTATAGCTTCAAGCTTAACAAGAAGCTTAAGCAGCTCGCTCGTCGTAGCGCGCTCACTTACAAGGCACAGGCAAATGCAATCCAGGTTTTGGAGATGCCCGCTATGGAGGCTCCTAAGACTAAGGCCGTTGTTGCAATTGCTAAGGCTTTGAACGTAGAGAACAAGAAGGTGTTGATCGTTTTGCCTGAGACGAACGTCAACTTCCAGCTCTCATGCCGCAACATTCCTTCGGTGAAGCCTATTTTGGCACAGAACCTCAATACATACGAGGTTATGAACGCATCGGCAGTAGTGTTGGTTGAGGGCGCAGAGAATGTAATCAATGTAATGTTAGCTTAAAAAATTTCACAAAAATGGAAGTAATTATTAAGCCTATTTTGACCGAGAAGATGACGATTCAGGGCGAGAAGCTGAACCGTTACGGTTTTATCGTTGACGTTAGAGCTAACAAGTTGCAGGTTCGTAACGCTGTAGAGAAGATGTACAACGTTACAGTAACTGATGTCAACACCATCAATTACATGGGTAAGCAGAAGAGCCGTTACACAAAGGCTGGTTTGCTTCAGGGTCGCACCAACAACTTCAAGAAGGCTATTGTCACTTTGAAGGCCGGTGATCAGATTGATTTTTACAGTAACATCTAAACTTTTGAGAAAAGATGGCAGTAAGAAAATTTAAGCCGGTTACTCCCGGTCAGAGACATAAGATTATCGGTACGTTCGATGAGATCACTACTTCTACACCTGAGAAGTCTCTCTTGAGCCCCAAGAAGAGCACAGGTGGTCGTAACAATACTGGTAAGATGACAGTTCGCTACATCGGCGGTGGTCACAAGCAGATGTATCGTAACGTAGACTTCAAGCGTCAGAAGGACGGTATGGCAGCAATCGTAAAGACAATCGAGTACGATCCTAACCGTACAGCTCGCATTGCTTTGGTTGTATACGCAGATGGCGAGAAGAGCTATATCCTTGCTCCTAACGGCTTGCAGGTTGGTCAGACAGTAATCAGCGGTACAGGTGTAGCACCTGAGGTTGGTAACACATTGTTCCTCTCAGAGATTCCACTCGGTACTTTGGTTCACAATATTGAACTCTACCCCGGT
>JAFZGE010000204.1 GCA_017555545.1 Alistipes sp. | reverse complement strand
CTTTGACGTGCAGCTCGGCTACACATTCCAGAAGAGCCAGTACGTAAAGCCAGAGCAGTGGAGTGAGGATGTAGAGGCACAGCGCACCATGTTCCGCTCGCCCGACCACTACGGCTATATCAACGCTAAATATCTTATCACCAAGAAGTTTAACGCCTCAATTTTCGGCACATACACAGGTCCCATGCTTGTTCAGCACTCGGCATATACCGACATCATGGGCGTTGAGCACCCCGACTCTGAGACACGTACACAGTCGTTCTGGGACTTCGGCTGCAAGCTTAGCTACACCTTCTCGTTGTCGAATGTCGTGAACTTGGAGGTTAACGCGGGCGTGAAGAATATCTTCGACTCATACCAGCGCGACATCGATATGGGTGCTGGCCGCGACTCAGCATATATCTACGGCCCCGCCCTTCCCCGCACCTACTTCTTCGGCGTGAAGTTGTTCTTGTAGGACATCACGACTACGTCATTCCGAAGGAGCGCAGCGACTGTGGAAGCGAACGACAAAGAGCATGGGAATCTCCAAACCACAACGTCATTCCGAAGGAGCGCAGCGACTGTGGGAATCTTTCGATGTTGGGGTTTATAAAAGGAAGATTGCCACGCTCATTCCATGAGCTCGCAATGACGTTATATATAACCACATAAGAAGGTGGAAGTCATTTCAAAATGATTTCCACCTTTTATTTTGTTTTTAACCAAAAGATTTGTATATTTGTAGTATCATTGCGGAATACGTAGTGACTATAGATGGCATTTAGGGCTGTTGGATTTGTAACAAAAACGACCAATTTTTAGAAACAAAAACACCAATAGGCACACTGAATGCTCACGTCGTATGGCGTGGGTTGTGCTTGTGTTTTTGTGGGTGCTTGGTCGTACCTTGTTACATCGAGCGCACCCACGTTTCTCTTTTTAGGTCATTCCATATTTAAGTTAAACGATTGTCGTCTGAAATGTAACAAGTTTAATGTTTAACCTAAATAAATCTAATATGAAAAAAGTCTGTTTATTATTATTGTCTGTCTCGTTGTTTGCATTAAATTCGACAGCACAAACCATTACAGCTCAAGATGTGGAGGAGGCTATTGCGGAAACATATGGTTTTAAGCCCGAAACAGGGGAGGAGTATCTGGCTCTGGCTGATGAACTTGTTTCTGTATATCCGTTGGATATAAATAATCAGTTGTCATTTACACACATATTAGATGTACCAGGCAAAACAAAGGATGAAATTTTCATAGCAATTAATGCATGGTTTGTTGCATCTTTTAATGATGGCAAAAGTGTTATCCAAATGGCAGATAAAGATGCCGGAATAATATTGGCAAAGGGATATTTGAATGGAGTTGGTCATCGCATGGGTTTTGCCAAGTCGGTCTTAGTCGGGGAGTATATTGTTATTCGCCTTGACATTAAGGATGAGAAAATTAGACTTATCACCTCTATTTCAGAGTATTACATGGAAACAAGTGCAGGAGTGGGTCAGATGTTGTTTGGTGGAGCAGTTCCCAAAGATGTGACAATTCCAATTTATGCTAGCTACCCATTCGATAAGAAATCATACAAGTCATATAAGAGAGAGGCTGCTATTGGATACGTGGGAGGAATTGCATACTCACATGTGCTTAAAAATAAAGTAGAGAAAGCTATCAATATGGGAATCACTGGAACTGAGGGAGAAGATTGGTAGACTATTGTGATTGTGGTATTAATGAAATTAAATGCAAAGATTATTAATTATAATATCTCTTATGAAGAATCTTTTTAAAATAATGGTTGCTTGTATAGCTATAGTGCTTCTATTTTCTTGCGAGAAAGAAAGCTTTGGAAGAAGTAACAAATTAGCTGGACAGACTTTTGTTTATTCTAATGGATATTCAGGATCCATGAAAATAGAAGAAGGATATAAATTTAAAAGTAGTGGTGGCGTATTCCACTACTCTGAAGTCGGTTATTCATCTACTTTTGATACTGATGGTTGTAGTCTATATTACACGTTAGATGGAAACAATATAACAATCTATTACGGAACTAAGGGCTGGAAGAAAGAAAAAAGACACACGGTTTATGCTGCTGGGCAATATCATGGCGACCATATAACTATTAATGGTAAGGATTTTTATAAGAGATAAGTTCTTTAAAAACTAGTAACCCAAACCTAAACGGTTATAGCAAAAGCGGTTCTTCAAGACGTGAGATCTGCAGGTCACTTTGTTGTCAGAATAGCGTAGATACAACGCTCGGCGAAATTCGAGGCAATGAGCGGGACTACCCTTTTGACTTAAAAAGTTGTATAGCAAGAGCTAATTTTAGGCATGCGAAGCTCGAAAAAGCGGAGTTTACTAAAACGTAAATGAGCATTTTGAGAGCGAGCATAACACCAAAGTAGCCTTGCTATACAACTTTTTTCACTATATTTGCGCCGCTAATGATACTACTCACAAAATACACCCCATACTACAAGCGATTGTTGAAACTCGCGCTGCCCGTTGTTATAGCACAAGCGGGTCAGCTCACCACGCAGTTTGCCGACACAGCAATGGTGGGTCAGTATGGCGGTGAGGATCCCGTGCCCCTGGCTGCGGTATCGTTGGGTAGTTCGCTCTTCTTGCTCATATATCTCGCGGCTATGGGTCTCGCAATGGCCATCACGCCACTTGTTGGCGAGCACTATGCGCGTGGCGACAGACGCAGGGTGGGTCACCTCTTCCAGAATGGCATATTTTACTCTATCGCCATAGGCATCGTAGGCACTATCTTAGCATTAGGCTTGAGACCCTTTATCGGTGTCTTGGGAGAGTGGATGTCGAGCCCTGGCGAGAGCGTAGAGGCAGTGGCAGCTATGGCACTACCCTACTACGACATGCTCGTATGGAGCATCATGCCGCTAATGATATTCCTGGCTATCAAGCAATTCCTCGAGGGCTTGGGTAACACCAAGATAGCGATGTGGATAACGCTCCTTGGCAACATCGCAAACGTGGCACTCAACTACATCTTCATCTTCGGCAAGTGCGGCATCGAGCCCATGGGTGCCGAGGGTGCAGGTCTCGCTACGCTCATATCGCGCGCAGGACAGATGGCTGCCATCATCGCTGTATTCTACCTCTGGAAGCGTCTGCGTATATACCGCACATTCTTCAGCCGTCACGCCATCAAGCGCAGCTACATCGTTTCGCTCCTGAAGATTGGCTTGCCCATATCGTTCCAGATGATTTTGGAGTCGGCAGCCTTCATCCTCACATCGATCCTTGCACTATCGTTCGGCAAGGTGGCGGCTGGCTCTATGCAAGTTGCCTTCAGCATCGCAAATGTGGCGTGGATGATCACGGTGGCAATTGGCTCTGCCGCCACCATCCTCGTATCGCATATCCACGGCAGCAGACGCACCAAAGAACTACGCCCCACCGTGGCTGCGACATACCACCTTGGACTACTCTGGGCTACAATCATGGCAATTGTCTTCGTGACTCTGCGCCAGCCCATTGCAGCGATATTTACCGACAACGCGGAGGTCATAGCACTCACCGCCGAGTTGATGCTTCTCATCGCAATTTATCAATTCTCGGACTCTATTCAGGGTCTCTCTATTAGCATGATGCGCGGTATGCAGGATGTTAAAATCATCATGCCCATCGTGCTCTGCAGCTACCTCATTCTGAACATTCCTATAGGCATTCTCTTAGCCTATCACTTCGATATGGGTTGCCGCGGTTTGGTCACAGGTCTTATCGTTGGTCTCACCTCCGCAGCCCTCATGACAGCGCTTCGCCTGCGTAAAATGGTGGGCAAAGCGGAGAAAGCGCATAGTTCATTGTAGCATTTGAGCGCGTAAAACATACCATTCAGCAGATAAATACGCCCGTTCGGAAGGTTATTGCTACTATTTATTAAAAAAACTTAATAAATATTTCCCTTTATCAAATTATTTTGCTATCTTTGCAAATTGATTAACCATACCCTTTTATGGCCGTAGCTTTTGTATATCAAGAGGTTTCGACGGTAATAAGCACCCGAAAATGGGAGCATTTACGAGGGTCATAGTTAGAAAAATTTTTAATTCAAAAACTAATATGAGTAATGTAAATTTGACTCCTGACTACTTGTTTGAGGTTAGTTGGGAGGTGTGCAACAAGGTGGGCGGTATTCACACCGTTATCGCCTCGAAGGCACCAACAGTGAAGCGCGAGCTCGGTGATAAGTACATCACCATCGGCCCCGACTTCTCTTCAGACTACGTTAGCCCAGAGTTCGAGGAGGACACAACGCTCATGGCAGCATGGCGCGAGTCACTCTACAACCAGGGTGTACGCGTTCGTATTGGTCGTTGGGCAATCGAGGGTAACCCCATCGCAATCCTTATCGACTTCAAGTCATTCATCCGCGAGAAGGACAACATCCTCAAGCAGCTTTGGGATGCTTACAACGTAGACTCACTCTCAGGTCAGTGGGACTATGTAGAGCCCGTATTGTTCGGCCACGCTGCAGGTGTTGTTATCGCATCGTTCGCAGAGGCAATGTGCCAGCCTTCAAACAAGATCGTGGCTCACTTCCACGAGTGGATGGCTGCAGCAGGCTCACTCTACCTCCACGACCACGCTCCATACGTTGCAACTGTATTCTCTACACACGCAACCGTTATGGGTCGCTGCATCGCAGGTAACCGTTTGCCCCTCTACAACGATCTTCACAAGTTCAACGCCGATGAGCTCGCTCGCCAGTTCAACGTAATGGCAAAGCACTCTTTGGAGAAGTCGGCAGCTACACACGCTGATGCCTTCCTCACAGTTAGCGACATCACTGCTAACGAGTGCCGCTACTTGCTCGGTCGCGAGGTTACACGCATCACACCTAACGGCTTCGAGAACGGCTTCGTGCCCGCAGAGGCTAAGCTCGCAGAGGTACGCGCAGCATCACGCCGCAAGCTCATCGACGTAGCACGCGCTACATGGGGTTACGACTTTGCAGAGGATACTCTCATCGTGGCTTCAAGCGGTCGTTACGAGTTCCACAACAAGGGTCTCGACGTATTCCTCGAGTCACTCAAGCAGCTCGCAACAAGCAATATCAACCGTGACGTATTGGCTGTTATCGCAGTTCCTGCAGCTACTACAGGTGCTCGCGAGGATCTTGCACAGCACCTCGCTGACAGCAACAACGCTATCGACCCCGCACAGAAGCGTTACCTCACACACCGTCTCGAGGCAGAGGCTTGGGATCAGGTATCTCAGTCTATCGAGGGCAGCATTCTCTCGACAAATGCTTCACGCGTGAAGGTTCTCTTCATTCCTACATACCTCAACGGTAACGACGGCATCTTCAACATGCCTTACTACGATATGTTGGCAGGTGTTGACCTCTCAATCTTCGCATCATACTACGAGCCATGGGGCTACACTCCTCTTGAGTCAGTAGCTTACGGTGTTCCTACTGTTACAACTACTCTCGCAGGCTTCGGCATGTGGGTAGCAAAGCAGGCTGAGCACAAGGGTGTAGACATCGTACGTCGTGACGACTACAACACTCGTGAGGTAGTACTCCAGATCACAGACATCCTCAAGCACTATATGGACATGAGCGCTGAGGAGTACGCTGAGGCACGCAAGGGCGCTATGGAGATCTCGAACACAGCACTCTGGAAGCGCTTGTTCAAGGAGTATAAGAGCGCATACGAGGAGGCTATCGACAACTCTGTATCACGCACAAACCGTGTTATCATCGACGGTGGCGACCGCTCTGAGCAGATCAACTTCGTACGCCAGCAGCTCACTTCAAACCGTCCTTCATGGCACCGTCTCATGGTAGAGAAGGGCATCCCCGCACGCCTTAAGGCCCTCGAGGAGCTCTCACGCAACCTCTGGTGGTGCTGGACAGTATCTGCACGCGACTTGTTCGAGAGCGTAGATCCTGAGCTTTGGGTAAAGGTTGACCGCAACCCTATCGTTTTGTTGGACAAGCTCACAACAACACGCTGCGAGGAGCTTTGCAACGACAAGGAGTTCCTTGCACGCATGGATGCAGTATACAAGGAGTTCACCGACTACATGGCTGAGAAGCCCGCACCCGAGCACGCAAAGGTTGCTTACTTCTCAATGGAGTATGGTTTGCACTCAACACTTAAGATCTACTCTGGTGGTCTCGGTATCTTGGCTGGTGACTACCTCAAGGAGGCTTCTGACCGCAACGTAGGCATGGTAGCAGTTGGTCTCTTGTACCGCTACGGCTACTTCACACAGCGTCTCTCAGCACAGGGTGCTCAGGAGGCTACATACGAGGCACAGAACTTCTTCAAGCTTCCTATCTCTCCCGTACGCGATGAGGATGGCAACTGGATCACTACACAGGTAGCGTTCCCTGGCCGTACACTCAATGCACGCGTTTGGAAGTGCCAGGTAGGTCGTACAGACCTCTACCTCTTGGATGCTGACTACGAGGCTAACCTCGATGAGGACCGTCAGGTAACATACCACCTCTATGGTGGCGACTGGGAGAACCGCTTGAAGCAGGAGATCTTGCTTGGTGTCGGTGGTATCCGCGCCCTCGTAAAGATGGGTATCAAGCAGCAGGTTTACCACTGCAACGAGGGTCACGCAGCGTTCATCAACATTGAGCGTATCCGCAACCTCATCGCAAAGAAGCGCCTCTCATTCTCTGAGGCAATGGAGGTAGTTCGCTCTTCTTCATTGTTTACGACACATACACCCGTGCCCGCAGGTCACGATGCGTTCCCCGAGTCGATGATCCGTCAGTACATGTCACACTACCCCGACGTACTCGGCATCACATGGGATCAGTTCATCAACCTCGGTAAGACCAACCCCAACGACCCCAACGAGAAGTTCTCAATGTCAGTATTGGCATGTAACCTCTCACAGGAGGTTAACGGTGTGTCATGGTTGCACGGCGAGGTATCTAAGGAGATCCTCGGCAACATGTGGCCTGGTTACTTCAAGAACGAGCTCCACATCGGCTATGTAACTAATGGTGTTCACTTCCCAACATGGGTAGCATCGAACCTCCGCCGTCTCTACTCTAAGTACTTCGGTCACGCGTTCGAGGGTCACACTTACAACATCCCTGAGTGGCAGAACGTACACAAGATTGACGACGTAGAGCTCTGGAACGAGCGTATGTTCCTCAAGAACCGCCTTATCAAGACCATCCGCAAGCGCTACAGCGATCCTACACAGGTTCGTTTGCAGTCACCTCGCCAGATGGTACAGGTTACTGAGAGCATCAAGCCCGATGTACTTACTATCGGTTTCGCACGTCGTTTCGCGACATACAAGCGTGCTTACTTGCTCTTCACTAACCTTGAGCGTCTCTCAGCGTTGGTAAACAACAAGGAGCGCCCCGTACAGTTCATCTTCGCAGGTAAGGCTCACCCCAACGATAAGCCAGGTCAGGATCTTATCAAGCGTATCGTAGAGGTATCTGCAATGCCAGAGTTCGTAGGTAAGATTGTCTTCTTGCAGAACTACGACATGGAGCTTGCACGCCGCATGGTACAGGGTGTTGACGTATGGCTCAACACACCTACACGTCCTTTGGAGGCGTCAGGTACATCAGGCGAGAAGTGTGTTATGAACGGCGTTATGCAGTTCTCAGTTCTCGACGGCTGGTGGGTTGAGGGCTACAAGGAGGGTGCTGGTTGGATGCTTCCTATGGAGCGTTCATTCGCAGACCAGCGCTTCCAGGATGAGCTCGATGCAGAGATGATCTACAACACTATCGAGGAGCAGATCGTACCATTGTACTACGATCGCGCTGAGGATGGCGTACCTCACAAGTGGGTTCACGCTGTTAAGAAGTGTGTTGCCGACATCGCATCTAACTTCGCAATGAACCGTCAGCTCATCGACTACGAGGAGCGCTTCTACAATAAGCTCGCAGCACGTAAGGGTCTCATCGTTGAGAACAACTACTTGATGGCTCGCCAGATTGCAGCTTGGAAGCGTAAGGTATCTGCAGCATGGGACAACATCGCTATCCTCGATGTTAAGCGTGCTGAGATCGAGTCTGAGGCAATGTACGTAGGTAAGAAGTACCGCTTCGAGCTTACTATCGACCTCGCAGGCTTGAACAAGGAGGATATCGGCGCAGAGCTCGTTGTGGCTACTCAGATCGAGGCAGGCCAGGCAGCAAATGTTGTTGAGACACGCCGCTTGGAGGTTGTAGCCGAGGAAGGTAACACAGTTACCTTGGCTTTGGACTACGCTCCCGAGCAGACAGGTATGTTCGACGTGGCATTGCGTATCTTCCCATCTAACGACAAGCTCGAGCACCGTATGGACTTCGCGCTCGTTAAGTGGGCTTAATCCTAGACACACAATAGGAGAACTTTATATAGAGAGTGCCGTTGACGCAAAGTCAACGGCACTCTTGCTTTATAGCCACCCCTCAATGCAGCGACACAGGAGCGAGGGGATAAGCGAACGCCTATCCTTTTGCGTTGGCTCGGTAGATATCGCAAGCATGCTATCGATAAAACTTCGTGCGCTGGCCACAACCTCACGATTTGTTGTCGAGGCCATAATCTCGCGATTGTGATATAGACTGCGGGCATCAAGGTTGGCACTACCCACCACTACCCTCTCTTTATCTATCAAAGCGAGCTTAGAGTGGAGAAATGCTCCACGGCAGATGCGGACATCGACGCCACATTCGAGTGCCTCAGAGAGGCGCCTATGCATGACGTGGTCAAGCATCCAGACATCACACCGCTCAGGGATTAGTAGCGTTACGCCTACACCGCGCTGCACAGCGGCACGTAACAATGCTATAACGCGCCGCGGCGGCATGAAGTAAGGCGTAGTGAAGAGCAGCGACTGCGTTGCGCTACGCACCACATCATCGAGCAACTCCGCCATGGCGTGTCCCGCGCGACTCTCCGACCACACAACCTCCAGCCCCGCACGATAGTAAGGCATGGGCACTTCGCAGTCTATACCTTCGCATACATAGGAATCATAATCAAAGAGACGTGATATAGCCCCTACGACATCACCCATAAGGCGTAGCTGCACATCGTACCACTTGCCCAAGGCGTTGCCCACGACATATCTATCGGCTATGTTTATGCCACCTATATGCGCTATACGACCATCTATGATTGCCATCTTGCGGTGATAGCGACTGTGGCGCATGAGTGCGTGCGACTGAAGCTCCACGCCATCATTCTCGAGAGCATGCCTCGTATCACGCCCAAGCGAGAAGGAGCCGTAGCCATCGACTATGAGACGTACACGGAGACCCTGGCGCGCCTTGCGACGTAGTATGTCGGCAAAGAGTCGCCCCGTGCGATCATTGGCAAAAATGTAGTACTCCATATCTATTGTTTCGCGTGCACGTTGTATGTCTGCGATGAGCGAACTGAATATCGCTGAGGGCGAAACGAGCAGCTGTTGGGCACAAAAGTTACGCTTTGGGTGGTTATTCATAGAATAATTCAATTTAGTTGGTTGATTTGCCAACTGCGGCATACTTTGTGCCAAAAAAATTTGTTCTTTCAAAAATTTGAAGTACCTTTGTGGTGTATTTAGAGGAGGTATCGCACAGGGTACAATAGAGTTCTGATCTTTTATAGGATCGGAATTCATATTTTTTTTGTGCCTGGCGAAACCAAAGTGAAAGAGACAAAATTAATAAAAGTATACATTATGAGTAACGAGATTATCTACCTCACAGCCGAGGGTATGAACAAACTTAAGGAGGAGCTCCACCACATGGTTTCGGTTGAGCGCCCCGCTGCAGCGGCTGCTATCGCTGAGGCACGCGACAAGGGTGACCTCTCGGAGAATGCAGAGTATGATGCAGCTCGCGAGGCACAGGGCCTTTTGGAGATGCGCATCGCACAGCTCGAGAACACACTCTCTAAGGCACGCATCATCGACGAGACTAAGATCGACACATCTAAGGTGCAGATCTTGAGCCGCGTGAAGCTTTTGAACCACAACGTAAAGCGCGAGGTTGAGTACACCATCGTTTCAGAGAACGAGGCAAACTTGCGCGAGGGTAAGCTCGCAATCGGCACACCTATCGCTAAGGCATTGCTTGGCAAGAAGGTAGGCGAGGTTGTCGAGGTTCAGGTTCCCGCAGGTATGCTTAAGCTCGAGATTTTGAACATTTCAATCTAAGAGCTGGGCACAAAAGATGAGCACCCCCTCCACTATTGTGGAAGGGGTGCTTTGTTTTTGGGCTTAGGGAGTTTAGAGTGTTTAAGGAATTTAGGGAGGGAGGCTATACCCTAAACTCTCTAAATACTCTGAAGCACAAACTTTAATAGCCCCACTACCCAATTTCTTGTCAGAGTGGTGCAGATGTGGCGCTGACATGAAAAAGCCCCGGATGGGTAGTACTTGACGTACGTCCCATTCGGGGCTTTGATTGAAGCGCCGCAGAT
>JAFZGE010000203.1 GCA_017555545.1 Alistipes sp. | reverse complement strand
GTGAGACCAATATCCTTGCTGCGATGCTTGCAAAGCGCATGGGTGTCAAGAAGGTTATTGCCGAGGTTGAGAATATCAACTACATCTCGCTTGCTGAGAGTATCGGTGTAGACACGATTATCAACAAGAAACTAGTTACAGCATCTAACATCTTCCGCTTCACAATGACCACAGATGTTCAGGCGGTCAAGTGTCTCACAGGTAGCCAGGCGGAGGTTTTGGAGTTTGTTGTCAAGCCTAATTCTCCCGCTACGAAGCACCCAATCGAGGAACTCGGTTTGCCCGATGACACGATGATTGGTGGCGTTGTGCGTGGTGATAGGGTCTTCATTGCAGTTGGCTCAACGCAGATTCATGCCTTCGACAGAGTTGTGGTCTTTGCTATGCCCGACTCTATTACTCGCGTCGCAGAGTTGTTCAACTAGGCGGCTGAAAACACAAAGTAAGATAATAATTAAAATAATATAAAACACTAACCACTATGTATATAGCGATTGCAGGAAATATTGGTAGCGGCAAGACTACGCTCACCGAGATTCTTACAAAGCGTTATGGCGCAAAGGCCTACTACGAGGATTTGGCTAACCCCTATATCAGCGACTTCTACGATGATATGGGTCGTTGGTCGTTTCATCTTCAGTTGTGGTTCCTCGGTAGCCGTATTCAGCAGACGTTGACAATGCTTGCTGATGAGTCTGATAATGTTGTACAGGATCGTACCATCTATGAGGATGCTCATATCTTTGCGGATAACCTCCACTCTATGGGTCTTATGGCGAGCCGCGACTTTGACACCTACATGAAGATGTTTAACATCGAGCAGGCACTCTTACCTAAACCCGATGTACTTATTTACCTCAAGGCGAGTGTCCCTACGCTTATCTCGCAGATTAAGATGCGCGGTAGAGACTACGAGCAGAATATCGACGAGGAGTATCTCAACCGTTTGAACGAGAAGTACAACAACTGGATTGAGAATATCTACGAGGGTAGAGTGTTGGTTGTTGATAAGGATGTCGATGACTTTGTTGCTGACCCCTCAATCATTGACCGCATATGTGCCTCAGTCGAGGAGATGTGTACAGGTAAACGTCAGCTGTAAGCTATGCGCACGCCACTACCAGAACGATTTGTGGAGGCCATGCGTCAGACGCTTGGTGAGGATGCCGAGAAGCTATTTGCTGCTCTCGACACCGAGCCCGCTGTCTCTGTGCGCCTAAATCCTGCTAAGCCTGCCGAGTGTTTCGATGGCGAGGCTGTGGGTTGGTGTAAGTGGGGTAAGTATCTCGCTGAGCGTCCACAATTTACGCTTGACCCACTACTCCACGGCGGTGCTTACTATGTGCAGGAGGCATCATCGCAGTTTGTAGCGCATCTGCTTGCTAATCACGACATGGAGGGTAAGCGAGTGTTGGATATGTGTGCTGCGCCAGGCGGTAAGACTACGATTTACTCAACGCTAGTAGGTCGCAATGGCTTGGTTGTGGCAAACGACATCAGCCATAGCCGTGCTATGGCGCTTGCGGATAATGTGCAGCGCTGGGGTATGGGTAATGTCGTTGTAACTTGCAATGAACCAGCGCATATCGGTGCGTTCACACATTGGTTTGATGTTGTGGCGGTGGACGCTCCATGTTCAGGTGAGGGTATGTTTCGCAAAATGGATGAGGCACGCTCGGAGTGGACTCCATCATCGCCCGATGTGTGTGCTGAGCGTCAGCGTGAGATATTGGCTGAGGCATGGCGTGTGTTGCGCCCAGGTGGCACGCTCATCTATAGCACTTGTACCTTTAATCCTACTGAGGACGAGGGTATTGTAGAGTGGTTGATGTCGGAGTATGGCGAGGAGCTGGAGTCGGTAGATAGGGTAGTAACGGATGATGCGTGGGGTGTAGTACGCAGTGATGTCGGCGTGTTCCAGTGCTTCCACTTCTATCCACACAAGGCGCGTGGTGAGGGTTTCTTTGCAGCTGTGGCGCGCAAGTGCGATGGCACGGTGCGACGCAGTATGCCTAAGGCACGACGTAAGCTCTTTAGTCAGTGCGCTAAGGCCGATGTCAAGGAGTTGTCGCGCTGGGTCGATGATGCGTCGGAACATTCGTTTATGTTAGTTGGTGAGGATATCTATGCCTATAATAGCGCTGTTGCTGAGGCAGTGATAACGCTCTCGGAAAATCTATCGGTGGTCTACTCAGGTGTCGCTATGGGTCGTATCTTCAAGCAGAAGTTAAAGCCTGAGCATCCGTTGGCTCTGTACGTTGGGTTGAATAGGGATGTAGTACCCATTGTGGATGTTTCGCTAGAGGATGCACTCGACTACTTGCGTCGAAACGATATCGCGGCATCGCAGTTTGAAGAGGGTATAAACGTAGTGGGGTATAAGGGTACGCCTATTGGCTTTGTCAAGCGCATTGGCGCACGATGTAACAATATGTATCCCAAGGATTTAAGAATTGTAAAATTATAATATAAGAGATATGGCAAAGTTGTTATATTCTATGGGTGAGGTTACGGAGATGTTCGATGTTAACGCATCGCTCATTCGCTACTGGGAG
>JAFZGE010000202.1 GCA_017555545.1 Alistipes sp. | reverse complement strand
GTCTCACCTACCTTCATACCGAAGTCGTAAGTAACACCGTTGTCAAGATCGTAGAGAGCACCGATAGGTGAAATAACAGCTGCTGTACCGCAAGCACCTGCCTCCTCGAATGTAGCAAGCTCCTCAACTGGGATATCACGCTCCTCAACTGTGAGGCCAAGATCCTTAGCGATCTCACGAAGAGTCATGTTAGTGATTGAAGGAAGGATTGAAGATGACTTAGGTGTCACGTAAGTATTGTTCTTGATACCGAAGAAGTTTGCAGCACCGAACTCCTCAACCTTTGAGTGAGTAGCAGCATCGAGGTAAAGAACGTTAGAGAAGCCCTTACGGTGAGCCTCCTCGAGTGACCAGATAGAAGAAGCGTAGTTACCACCTACCTTTACGTCACCTGTTCCACGTGGAGCAGCACGGTCCTGATCACGCATGATAAGAGCCTTGATAGCTGCCATACCGCCCTTGAAGTAAGGACCTACAGGAGCACAGAAGATGATAAGGTCAGCCTCATCAACAGCACGAACACCGAGACAAGTCTTAGTACCGAGAAGGGTAGGACGCAAGTAGAGCGAAGCACCAGTCTCGTAGGGAGGAACGAAGTCGAGGTTGCGCTTAACGCACTCTACGCAACCCTCAACGAACTGCTCAACAGTAGGAGCTGGAAGGCAGAGACGGTTAGCTGAGTTGATCATACGCTGTGCGTTCTTCTCAGGACGGAACAAACGTACCTTGCCATCAACACCGCGGAAAGCCTTAAGACCCTCGAAGATCTCCAAGCCGTAGTGCAAACAAGCAGCCGACATGTGCATCTTGATGTACTCATCGTCGGTTACCTCCATCTGGCTCCACTGACCGTTAGCGTAGTGGTAGCGAACATTGAAAGCGGTCTTGTAGTAGGCAAAACCAAGCTCTCCCCATTTAATGTTTTCCATAGTAAAAAGTTAAAGTTTAGTGGTTATATTTTTATTTTAGGTTGTCTCAAAAATTCAAGCTAACCCATTAACATTCAATATGTTATATTATCCAATCATCGCACCAGACATGGTCTTATCCTCGGGCTGAACAAGCACAAGGCGACCGAGTGCATCCTCTGCCATGAGGATCATACCGCGTGACTCGATGCCCTTAATCTCGCGGGGTGCGAGGTTTGCAAGCACAAGCACCTGGCGACCTACGAGCTGCTCGGGAGTGTAGTACTCTGCGATACCCGAAACGATAGTGCGCTTGTCGATGCCAGTGTCGATGGTGAGCTTAAGAAGCTTCTTTGTCTTTGCCACCTTCTCTGCCTCAAGGATTGTAGAGACGCGGATATCTATCTTCTGGAAGTCGTCGAACGATACCTCCGCCTTCTGCTCAGTTACGTTCTGCGCTGCCTCAGCCGCGAGCTTAGCCTTGCGTGATGCCTCGAGCTTGTCGAGCTGCGCCTGGATTACGTCATCCTCAATCTTCTCAAAGAGGAGCTGTGCCTCACCGATTGTGTGGCCTGCTGCGAGGAGCTCCATAGAGCCGAGCTGCTCCCAGCCGAACTTATCCACAGCGAGCATCTTGAGCATCTTCTCAGCCGAGAATGGCATGAAAGGCTCGATAGCGATAGCTGTGTTTGCTGTAATCTGAAGCGCAATGTTAAGGATTGTCTTCACACGCTCAGGATCTGTCTTAACGACCTTCCAGGGCTCTGTGTCGGCGAGATACTTGTTACCGATACGCGAGTATGCCATAGCATCCTTCAACGCCTCACGGAAGTGGTAGTGCTCGATATTGCGCTCCAACGACGCCTTAATCTTCTGCAACTCCTCGATTGTAGCCTCATCGTACTCAGTAAGCTCACCACGCTCGGGGATGATGCCGTCGTAGTACTTCTTTGTGAGCACCAAAGCACGGTTAACGAAGTTACCCAATACTGCAACGAGCTCTGAGTTGTTGCGTGCCTGGAAATCCTTCCATGTGAAGTCGTTATCCTTAGTCTCGGGGGCGTTAGCGCACAATACGTAGCGCAATACATCCTCCTTGCCTGGGAACTCATCGAGGTACTCGTGGAGCCATACAGCCCAGTTCTGTGATGTAGAGATCTTGTCGCCCTCGAGGTTCAAGAACTCGTTAGCGGGGACATTCTCAGGAAGAATGTAGTCGCCATGCGCCTTGAGCATTGAGGGGAATACGATACAGTGGAATACGATGTTATCCTTACCGATGAAGTGTACCATCTTTGTATCCTCGCTCTTCCAGTACTTCTCCCAGTCGGGTGTAAGGTCCTTAGTAGCCGAGATATAGCCGATAGGCGCGTCAAACCATACGTAGAGCACCTTGCCATCTGCACCCTCTACAGGCACAGGAATACCCCAGTCGAGGTCACGGCTTACGGCACGTGGCTGAAGGCCGAGGTCGAGCCAGCTCTTGCACTGACCATATACATTAGACTTCCACTCCTTGTGACCCTCCAAGATCCACTCGCGGAGGAAGCCCTCATACTTATCCAAAGGCAAGTACCAGTGCTTTGTCTCGCGCTTTACGGGCACAGCACCCGATACGGCACTCTTGGGGTTGATCAACTCATCGGGAGAGAGCGTAGAGCCACACTTCTCACACTGGTCGCCATATGCCTTCTCATTCTGGCAGCGGGGACATGTACCTACTATATAGCGGTCTGCGAGGAAGGTCTTAGCCTCCTCATCGTAGAACTGCTCCGATGTCTGCTCGATGAACTTACCCTCATCATATAGCTTGCGGAAGAACTCCGAAGCTGTTACGCGGTGTGTGGGTGAAGATGTACGTGAATAGATGTCGAAAGACATGCCGAGACGGCGGAACGACTTCTCAATAATCTCGTGGTAGCGGTCTACAACCTGCTGAGGAGTAATACCCTCCTTCTTAGCCTTGATTGTGATGGGCACACCATGCTCATCGCTACCGCATACTGAGATTACATCGTGACCCTTCAAACGAAGGTAACGTGTATAGATATCCGAGGGCACGTAAACACCTGCCAAGTGACCGATGTGTACGGGGCCATTGGCATAGGGAAGTGCCGAGGTAATAAGATAACGCTTGTACTCTTTGCTCATATAATATCTTTAGTTTCTTGACCTAAAATGCTGATGCTTGGTGAGTAAGCACACTCATGCTACGCACCAGCGCATAATATGAAGCAAAGGTAATAAAAATAATGTTACAATGGACTCTTTTGCGGCAGTTTTTTACTACGATTTTCGCCTAGTTGCGCTCAGCAGGTTGGGCGATGATGTCGACCACGAGCAACTCGCTGTGTGTGCCGATGCGGAAGGGAGGCCCCCAAAGCGATAACCCAGTCATGACATAGGCATGTGTATCGCCCCATTTGCGGTAGCCGTGGCTCTGCTCAAAGATATGGTCGGTGAGCAGGTTCAGAGGAAAGACCTGGCCACGGTGCGTATGTCCCGAGAGGTGGAGGTCTACATTACTTTTTTGGCTTTCCTGGATAGCATTTGGCTGGTGATCGAGCACGATTTTGAAACTCTCTGTTTCGCTCGCGATGAGCAATGAATCGAGCTTCGCACGACGCAGGTTTTGTCTGTCATCACGACACACTATCTCCACACCATTTAAGGGTCGCGCCACACTATCCGAAAACAAATGTATAGGCGTAGTTTTTAGGTAGTTGCGACACTCGTCGATGCCGCTAATATACTCATGATTTCCTGCAGCCATATAGATGCCATAGCGGGTCTCAACGCACTCAAATTCGCGGCACATATCGGCCTTCTTAACGGGCAAAATAGAGTTATCTATGAGGTCACCAACGATAACAACAATATCAGGATTTTCGCTATTTACAATGTCGACATAGTGAGCCAGATCCTTGCGCGTTGTGCCATATCCAAGGTGCACATCGCTCATAGCAACAAGGCGCAATCTTCCACCCTCCACGGGCTTATCGGTCTCTATCGAGATATGCTCCACGCGGGGGTTGCGATAGTTGACATATCCCGCAACAAGCACCATCAACGTTAGTCCCAGAGCGTACCACACGCCATGATGAAACGAGGGCCATATCCAGTGCACCACATCGGCGACAAGAAGTGCCACGGCCATATATAGCGTAAACAAGAGCCACGATGTGCCCACAATATGGAGCGTGCGGTGTAGGAACTCGGGCATGGCTACATTGCGCATACCAAACGAAATAAACATACCGCATGCGGCAATCCAATAGACCACACCAAATGCCACGCGCAGCCACAGGGGCAGAGCGCACATCGCCTGCACAACTCTAACAAAGATGTAAAAATTGGCACCCAGGTAGAGTGCCAATGTTCCTAATAACATGAGTATCATACTTCACAAAACTAAGGTTTCGCAATACCACGACGCTCAGCCTCCTCCTCCATAAGTTTGTAGGCAGCATCATAGTCATTGGGGATGACGCCATCGAGGATAGCGTTCTTGATGACCTCCTTGATCTCGCCCACAACGCTACATGGCGAGAGAGCGTAGGTCTTCATGATGATGTCGCCCGTGATGGGTGGCTGGAAGTTACGCACTCGGTCTCGCTCCTCAAGGTCGCGCATCTTCTCGCGCACAAGTTCAAAATTCTTGAGGTATTGGCGTACCTTGCTGTCGATGCCCGATGTGATGTCCGCCTCGCAGAGGAGCATAAGGCTCTCCACATCGTCGCCCGCCTCGAAGAGCAAGCGGCGCACAGCAGAGTCGGTCACCAAATCCTCCGACAGAACGATAGGTCTCATATGGAGGAATACCATCTTCTGCACGAAACGCATAGGCTCGTTGAGCGGTAGGCGCAGGCGGCGGAAGAGCTGCGGTATCATCTTCGAGCCCACAGCCTCATGCTGGTGGAATGTCCAACCCATGCGGGGGTCGTAGGCCTTGGTCGTGGGCTTGCCAATATCGTGTAAGAGGGCAGCCCAGCGCAACCAGATATCATCGCTACGCTTAGCGACATTGTCGAGCACCTTCATCGTGTGCTCGAAGTTATCCTTGTGGGCATGCTTGCCTCGACGCTCCACACCTGCCATGCGGTCGAGCTCGGGCAACACATACTTCAACAATCCCGATGTACGCATCAGCGTAAGACCTATTGAAGGCACGGGTGATGCGAGTATCTTATTGAGCTCCACGGCGATACGCTCCTTGGTGATGATGTTTATGCGCTCCGCCTGACGCGAGATACCATCGAAGGTCTCATCATCGATATCGAAGCCCAGCTGCGAGGCAAATCTCACAGCACGCATCATGCGCAAGGGGTCATCCGAGAAGGTCTTATCTGGCTCACATGGGGTACGGATGATGCAATCCTCGAGATCCTCCATGCCACCAAAGGGGTCTACCAACTCGCCAAACCTATCACCATTGATGCACCATGCCATGGCGTTGATGGTGAAGTCTCTGCGACGCTGATCATCCTCCAACGTGCCTGGCTCAACGATGGGATTACGCGACTCACGGCGGTAGCTCTCCTTGCGAGCACCCACGAACTCAACCTCCACATCGCGCCAACGCACCATGGCTGTGCCGTAGGTCTTATATACCGCAACCTTGGCACCACCAAGCTCCTTGGCCAGTGCCTCGGCAACATCTACACCGCTGCCAACGACCACAACATCGATATCCGATGATGGGCGATGCAGGTAGTAGTCACGGACATAACCACCCACAGCATAGGCCTCCAAGCCCATGCTATCAACTATACGCGATATCTGCTTAAATATAGGGTTACTTAACGGCATACACTCCTAATTACTCTCTCTCGCCACTCTTGGCACGGCTAATGCAACGCTGATAGATGCCAACGGTGTTCTCCAAACCCCAGTAGAGGGCGTCGCTGATGAGAGCATGGCCGATAGACACCTCATCAACCCATGGAATGCGCTCGATGAAGTACTGTAAATTCTCAGTATTGAGGTCGTGACCGGCATTAAGGCCAAGACCCACGCGACGTGCCTCCTCCGCTGCTGCAACATAGGGTGCGATGGCTGCCTCACGATCTGCAGCATAGCCCGCAGCATATGCCTCGGTGTAGAGCTCCACACGGTCGGCACCACACTCCTTGGCCGCTGTAACCATCTCGACCACGGGGTCTACAAAAATTGAGACACGTATACCCTTGCGGTGGAAGCGCTCGGCCATAGCTGTCAAGAACTCGCGGTTGCGGATTGTGTCCCAGCCTGCCGACGAGGTGATTGCATCCTCGGCATCGGGCACGAGGGTTACCTGTGCGGGGCATACCTCCTCAACGAGCTCGCAGAAGCTCTCGATGGGGTTACCCTCAACGTTCAACTCTGTAGCGATATGCGCCTTGAGCTCGCGAACATCCGAGTAGCGGATATGGCGTGCATCGGGGCGGGGGTGTACGGTGATGCCATCTGCACCAAAACGCTCGATGTCGAGCGCCGCCTTCAACAAATTGGGCATGTTACCACCACGCGAGTTGCGCACTACGGCAATCTTATTGATATTTACACTTAACTTTGTCATATTTTCCAATCTTTATTGCAATAAATTGGGTCTCAAGTGTTGAAACCTCGATTCGATTTACTATCTTTGCGAAAGCAAAGTTACGATTTTTTTCATTTCCGAGCAATGAACATTATACTTTTTTCTCGTAAGCAGGTAAAACATAATCCCGAACAGTTGCGCACGATACTCCACGAAATCGAGCGCCACAACATGGATTACGTTGTAAATGAAGACCTTGCAGCAGTTATAGAGAGCCTGACCGACATACGCATAGATGCCTCACATCTTTTTAGCGGAAAGCCCCAGGCAACGGGCGATGATGTGATGATTACCTATGGCGGCGACGGCACACTCCTTGAGGGTGTAGCCCTGTTGCCCGCACAGAACATCCCAGTCGTGGGCATCAACTGCGGACGCCTCGGCTACCTCACCGCCGATGATGGCGAGGGCATCGAGGAGCTCTTCAGCGCCATTGCCGAGCGTCGCCTGCGCTACGAGGAGCGTCTTATGCTCACAACAGAGGGTATGCCCCAAGAGTGCTTGGCCCTAAACGAGATCTGCATCCACCGCTATGGCGCCTCTATGATTTCGGTTGAGACGCTCATCAACGACAACTATGTGGCAACGTATCATGGCGATGGTCTTGTTGTGGCAACACCCACAGGCTCAACAGCTTACTCGCTCAGCGCCGGAGGCCCCATTGTTGACCCTATGTGTCGCTGTTTTGTGCTATCACCCATTGCTCCACACAACCTCACGATGCGCCCCGTCGTAATACCCGATAGCAGCATCGTAACACTTCGCATCAGCTCACGCGGTGGCGAGGCACAGCTCTCCGCCGACAACCACACCTACACCCTCAACGATGGTGCCGAGGTAAAGGTGCGACTAGCATCCAAAAAGGTCATTCTTGCTATGCCACACAATAATACCTTCTACGACACGTTAAGAGAAAAGATGATGTGGGGCGTGGATAAGCGCTAATGCCGCATCCTCAAAAAATTCATTACACACAACGCCACAAACTGCTGTAACTGTGCGTATTAACTCAGCATACGCGCTCGTGCGTGAAATAATTGTGGATAATCTGTTGTGATTTGTGAATTTTATTGCTTAAATTTGCAAGATATTATGAGCGAAAAAAGATCTATACCAAAGCACGTGGCCATCATCATGGATGGTAATGGCCGCTGGGCTAAGCAGCGTGGCAAGGAGCGTCACGAGGGACACATCGCCGGAGCAGAGGCGGTGAATGCCGTAGTGCGCGGTGCTGCCAAGGCTGGGGTAGACTACGTCACACTATACACCTTCTCGACCGAGAACTGGGGTCGCCCCGAGGCGGAGATTAACGCCATCATGGAGCTCTTTTGCTACATGGTAGCGAGTCGTGCCGAGGAACTCGCAAAGGAGGGTGTGAGCGTCAAGATTATGGGCGAGCGTACTCGCTTCTCGGAGAAGGTGCTCTCGATGATTGACCAGATTGAGTCAACAACGGCCGAGGGCAAGCTCCTTACCCTGATTTTGGCATTCAACTACTCATCGCGCCGCGAGATGGTATTCGCAGCACAGGAGTTGGCACGTCGTGCTGTGGCGGGAGAGATCAAAGTTGAGGATATCGATGAGCAGCTATTCTCAGATTCGCTAATGACAGCAGGAGTACCCGACCCAGACCTCATAATCCGCACCAGTGGTGAGTATCGTTTGAGCAACTTCCTACTCTGGCAGGCATCATACTCGGAGTTGTACTTCCCCGAGGTGTTGTGGCCTGACTTCAGCGAGGAGGATTTCAACCGAGCCCTCGACATCTATGCAGGACGTGAGCGCCGCTTCGGATTGGTTACCCAGGACAATGTAGAGAAATAATAGATGAGACTATTCAAAATATTCGTTATCGCCTTTGTGGCCGTGCTCTCGACAACCTATGTTGCCGAGGCGCAGCAGCGTAGTGCGCGCTACACACTTGGCGACATCTCAAACAACGAGATTGCCGACTCTATAGACTTTGACCTTAACGCCCCCGTACTCACTGAGGGCGATGGCAAGTTATACCACATTCGCAAGATCAACCTCCACGGTGTTCAGTACCTCAACCACGACATCCTTAAGTCGTCGGCAGGCTTGCAGGAGGGTGACTCGGTATATTTGCCCAGCAAGTTTATCTCTAACGCCATGGTACGCCTCTGGGCACCCCGCTACTTCTCCGACATTCAGATTGGTGCAACTATCGAGGGTGACTCACTCGACCTCGAGGTATTCCTCAAGGAGCGTGCCCGCATCCTCAACTGGTCAATCACAGGCGTTTCGAAGTCTAAGTCGAAGGATTTGCAGGAGGAGGTGCTCAAGCTCCGCCGCAATACCGAGCTCTCGGACTATGTAATCGACAAGAACGTAAAGCTCATCAAGGAGCACTACGCAGATAAGGGCTTCCTCACATGCGAGGTTGACGTGCGCATCACCAACGACTCAATCTATGAGCAGTGTGTAAACGTCAATTTCGACATCGACCGTGGCCCCAAGGTGCGTGTTGGCGTGATCAACTTCGAGGGTAACGACAACTTCGAGGATAAGCGCCTCCGCCGCACATTCAAGAAGACACACCAGAAGAGCATCCTCTTCTTCCAGAACCGAAAGCTCCTCGAGGAGGACTACGAGGCAGATAAGGAGCTTCTCTTGGACTTCTACAACTCGCGTGGTTACCGCAACGCTACAATCGTTAGCGACTCTATCTACTACATCGATGATGAGACCCTCGGCGTAGACATCAAGGTGTCAGAGGGTAACAAATACTACGTACGTAACGTCAACTGGGTGGGTAACTCGGTATATACTACGGAGTATCTCGAGGCTATGTTCGGTGTGCAGAGTGGCGACGTGTACGACAAGAAGTCTATGCACAAGCGCCTCGGCATCGGCAAGGAGATGAACCCCGAGGAGATGTCTATTTCATCGCTCTACAACAACAGCGGCTACCTCATGTCGCAGATCGAGCCCGCCGAGATCATCGTGGGCCCCGACTCTCTCGACCTCGAGATCCGCATCTTCGAGGGTAAGCCCTTCACCATTAACGAGGTGGGCATCTCGGGTAATGTGCGTGTTAGCGATGAGGTTATCCGCCGTGAGCTCTACGTACGCCCTGGCGACCTCTACAACCGTGCCCTACTCATGCAGACAATGCGTACACTCATGGGCATGGGTCACTTCGATGAGCAGGCTATCATCCCCGATATTCAGCCCGTGAGCGATGAGCTCGTAAACGTCAACTGGCCACTCCAGGAGAAGGCTTCAGACCAGTTTAACATCGCGGGTGGTTGGGGCTCTGGCACATTCGTAGGTAGCGTGGGTATCACCCTCAACAACCTCTCTATGCGCAACTTCTTCAAGAAGGGTGCGTGGAGACCATATCCCTCGGGTCAGAACCAGCGTCTCTCAATCTCTGGTCAGACAAACGGTACATACTACAAAGCACTCTCGTTGAGCTTCACCGATCCATGGTTGGGTGGTCGCAGACCTAACTCATTCACCGTGTCGGGATATATCTCTGAGCAGAACAATGCATACTATGTATGGCAGAACGCCTCGATGTACTACCGCTCTATGGGTATCGCCATAGGTCTCGGTAAGCGCTTGCAGTGGCCAGACCCATACTTCACATTCTATGGCGAGTTGGGCTACCAGCGCTATGGTCTTAAGGGTTGGACAAGCTTCATTATGAGCGAGGGCAACTCTAACACCCTCTCATTGAAGCTCTTGTTGCAGCGCTCATCTGTTGACTCACCCTTCTTCTCACGCTCAGGCTCGGAGTTCACAGCATCGGTGCAGGCGACACCTCCATTCTCAGCATGGGATGGTAAGGACTATGCCGACCCCAATATGTCGGATCAGGATCGCTACCGCTGGATTGAGTACCACAAGTGGTTGCTCAAGGCACGCTGGTACTTCCCTCTCACACAGAATCAGAACCTCGTGCTTATGCTCGGCGCAGAGATGGGTTACTTGGGACACTATAATAAGAATAAGGTGTCACCCTTCGAGCGTTTCGAGATTGGTGGTGACGGTATGACAGGTTATAACATCTATGGTGTCGACATCATCTCATTGCGTGGTTACGAGGATGGTGCTCTCGACCCATCAAGCTACTACTCTGTGGCATATAACAAGTACACGATGGAGTTGCGCTACCCCGTTATCATGAAGCCACAGTCTTCGATCTACGTGCTCGGCTTCTTGGAGGGTGGTAACGGCTTCAACTCATGGAAGGAGTTCTCGCCATTTAAGATTAAGCGCTCGGCAGGTGTCGGCGTGCGTCTCTACCTTCCTATCGTGGGTATGCTCGGCATCGACTGGGGTTGGGGCTTCGACCCAGCATACGGCAAGACGGAGCGCAGTGGATCACAGTTCCACTTCGTTATGGGTCAGCAATTCTAAACAGGCTTGGCAATATATTTGAGATTATTGAGTTATAATTATAGAACGAACCTTAAAACTATCGAGTATGAAAAAGATGATTATCGCGCTTATGGCCCTTGTGATGAGCGTAGGCGTGGCTTCGGCACAGAACTATATGGTGGTGGATAGCGAGAAGGTATTCAAGTCTATCGAGGCATATAACGACGCTCTGGAGGATATCGAGGCACTTGCTACGCAGTATCAGGATGCTGTAGACAAGAAGTTCGCAGAGGTCGAGAACCTATATAACAGCTATATGCAGCAGCGCTCATCGCTCTCTATCAGCGCACAGCAGCAGTATGAGCAGCGCATCTTGCAGAAGGAGGCTGAGGCAACAGAGTACCAGGAGTCGCTCTTCGGCACCGACGGCAAGCTTATGAACAAGCGCCTAGAGCTTATCCAGCCCATCCAGCAGCGCGTGTTTAGCACCATCGAGAGCTTCTCAAAGCAGTATGGCTACGACCTCGTTATCGACATCTCGGCAAACCCAACAATCCTCTACTACTCTTCAAAGGTGGACTTTACCGAGCGCATCATCGAGGCATTGAAGAAGTAACCCAACAAGTAAATACTTAGAAACGTAACACATAAATTTAAGATGAAGAAATTAATGAAATTGGCTTTGGTCGCAGTCCTCGCACTCACGGCCAGCACAGCATTCGGTCAGAAGTTTGGTCGTGTTGACTTGGCAGCTATCGTGCCCAACATGCCCGAGTATAAGGAGGCAGTAACAAACCTTGAGGCATACGGCATGGACTTGCAGAACCAGCTCGAGCAGATCCAGGTTGAGTTCAACACACTTCTTGCAAACTACGAGAAGAATGCAGCCACTATGAGCGACTCTATCCGCCAGCTTAAGGAGCAGGAGCTTGGTCAGCTTCAGCAGCGCTTCCAGGACTTCCAGCAGATTGCACAGCAGGATATGCAGCGCAAGGAGGCAGAGGTTATGAACCCCATCTACGAGAAGGCTAACGATGCAGTAAAGAAGGTTGCTGCGGAGGGTGGTTATGTGGCTATCTTCAGCACAGCGGGCGATCAGGCAGGCTCTGCAGGCTTGGCATACTTTGACCCCGCAGCGCTCACAGACATCACACCAGAGGTTAAAAAGGCGCTCAACATTGAGTAATTTCTTGTTATAGCGTCGCAAATGCGACGCTTAAGTCAAAACCCTGAATGGAACGTACGTCAAGTACTACCATCCAGGGTTTTTTCATGTCTAGGTCGCAGATGACCCGTTATGACAAGAGATAAAATGGTTACGCGCGACATATCACCCACATCTCTAGGCAATAGTCGCGCGTAGCACCGGACACATTAAAATATTCATTAACCAAAATTTATATATGGACCTCACGGTCGATATAACGATGTAAGAACAAGGTGAGTGGGTATCTTTAGCCAGCTAATTGGGTCTTAGAAAAAAGACTACATTTTTAATTAGCTTGTGTGCGGTAAAATCTCGCAACAAAGGCGTAACAGATTGAGCCCTCTCACAACCACAAAGGTATATCATCGGTTGTGAGTGACCAAATTTTAAGCAAAAAAAGATTTCGCAAGCGGGTTTTTTCTATACTGATAATCAATGAGTTACGAAGCAAATTTTAATTATTTTTTCGCAAACCTGATAATCAGCAAGTTACAGCGATGCGTGGTGTATTTTTTATAATACTGTGTAAGTGATTGATTTTCAGTGACTAATGGTCACCAAGAGAAGAGATGAGCATTTCGGCATCTTTTGCCTCACACTCTTTAATTTTGAGTTTAATTCTGTATTTCATCTTCGATAGAGCAACAGGATTTGTCTCCATGAAGACACTAATAGCACGAGAAGAGAAGCCAGCATAACTATATAACACTAGTCGCTGTTCGCGTGAGTTGAGCTTTGGACACTGCTCGCGGAGCTTCTTCATAAGATTACCACGACACTTATCAACGAGGCGCTCAAGCTCCTCGATGCGCGCCTCATCGCTCTTAATTGACTCGATGGTATCGTTCACCTGCTCGAATACCTTGGCTGCATGACGCGCAGTATCGGCATGTTCATAATATGTTTCGCAGAGTCTATTAAGGTCGCTAAGACGGTCATTATAGAGCTCGTCAACGGCCTCAGAGAGGGCATCGGAATTCTTATTTGTAGTAATCTGAAGTTCGTGGATAGTCTCGATATAGCGGTGAATATCGCGATCTTTCTTTTGTGAGAGACCACGGAACATACCGATGAGAAGAGAGACCAGAGTGGCGATTGTAACATATACGGCGATGTTACGCTGATGCGACATCTTTTGCTGCTGCACCTCCTGTGTAAGTGAGTTTCGCAATAGGTCGATCTGGTAGTTTAACACAGGCTGCTCTGCCGCCACGGACAACGACTCACCGATGCGCTCATTCACCAACTCCAACCAGTAGAGAGCACTCTCCATGTCACCCATATTACTATATATATGGTAGCGGGCATCCTCGATAATTGCATTATCGCGATACTCCACGGCCTCAGCCTGGGCAACGTAATCGAGAGCAGCTTTATGGTCACCCATCTCAGTGGATACGATGGCTCTAAGTCCATAGTAACGCGATATAAACCATCTTTGACAGTCATACTCCTCAAATAGGTCGAGTGTCTCGAGACACTCTTCGTAATCCTCCTGTATGATTGCTACCTCACACAACTCGTGCAACACGGCACACAAGAAGTCCATGTCGTTATTCTCGATGGCATAGTCACGTGCCTCGATAAATAGAGCCTCCGCCTCATCATAGTTACGCATCTTGACCGCCGCCTGACCCATGTTATACTTGGTATAGTAGGTGTGGTATGGCAAGTCAAGGAGTGAAAAACAAGCATAGGCCTTACTGTACTCCTCATAGCTATTTGCATAGCAGTAACGCGCACGATATACATCACCCATCGTACGGCGCACAACACCCTCGAGGCGCACGTTGCCATACTCTCTGATTGATTTTAGCGACTCCATAAGTGCGATTACAGCCTCGGGATACTGCTTCGCGAGGTTCATGACCATGCCGTGCTGGAAGTATGCACGCGCACGACGGTCATGGTCGTGGCGATTCTTGTAGTAGTTAACGGAGATTTGAGTTAGAGAGTCGCTCGTGATGAGCTTGCGGTTGTAGTAGCACGCCTCGCTATATACCAAGGCGTAGTGCGCAATCTCGCCACGATCGGTGATTGTCTCACGATCGATACCCTCCATAATAGAGAGAGCCTGCTGAGGGTCGCTATTAAGGAGACTCTCGGCACGCTCAACGTCGCTAAGTCTGCCCTCGATGACATCATCGCAGCCAACGGCAAGGGTTAGAGATAGGACAACACAAACAAAAAAAAGCATCGATCCTGAGAATCGACGTAGTGATGCTTTTGTGTTGTCTATTAGCGCACGTTTCATAATACAAATATACAAAAAAAGTTGGTAATTTCCATACTGATGCGACAAAAAAGAGAAAAAAAGGGCAACATGGGTATTTAAGCTACGCACGATAGAGTATATTCACATAAATCGGAGCCACGGAATCAATTATTTTTACTAACTTTGTGATGTTACCCCCATTTGAAACATCTAAAATTATCTGATATGAAATCTGTTAAACAACTACTCAAGAGCGTAGCCCTTGCGGCTATGGTGTCGTTCGTGGCATGCGACGACGAGGTAAAGGTCGAAAAGGATGAGATCCCCACACACCCCATCGAGGAGATGTGCTACACCCCCGAAAAGACATCCTTCGAACTATGGGCACCTACGGCCGATAGTGCTGTAGTACGCCTCTATAATGGCGATGTGCTCGCCGAAGAGGTGGCTATGACCAAGGGTGACCACGGTCTTTGGAATGCCAACGTAGAGGGCGATAAAAAGGGTATGTACTACGCCTTCCAGGTTACTGTCGAGGGTGAGACATTGAAGGAGACAGCGGGTATCTTTGCACGCGCATTGGATGTTAATGGCAACCGCGGTGCTATCATTGATATGCGCGACACCGACCCTGAGGGCTGGAGCGAGGATGTGCGCCCTGTGGTGGACCCCACAGAGATTGTTATCTACGAGATGCATTACCGCGATATGACTGCTCACGAGAGCGCTGGCAGCAGCAACCCTGGTAAGTATATCGCAATGGCGGAGTTCGGCACACGCTCGCATGAGGGTCTCGCAACAGGCATCGACCACCTCCGCGAAATGGGTGTTACACACGTACACCTTCTTCCTACTGCAGACTTCGGCTCTATCGATGAGTCACGCCCCACAAACCAGTATAACTGGGGCTACGAGCCTAAGAACTATAACGCTCCCGAGGGTACATACTCAACAGACCCCGCTAACCCAACAGCACGCATCCTCGAGCTTAAGAGCCTTGTTAAAGCTATGCACGAGGCGGGTTTGTGCGTGGTGCTCGACGTGGTATATAACCACACTACATCTACCGAAAATTGTGGTTTCGAGCTTACTGTGCCAGGCTACTTCTATCGTATGCGTGAGGATGGCTCGTTTGCTGATGGCTCAGGCTGTGGTAATGAGACAGCGAGTGAGAAGCCTATGATGCGTAAGTATATGGTGGAGTCGTTGGAGTATTGGGTTAAGGAGTACCACATCGACGGCTTCCGCTTTGATCTTATGGCAATCCACGATATCGAGACCATGAACCTCATCCGCCAGCGCCTTGAGGCCCTAAACCCCGATATCTTGCTCTATGGCGAGGGCTGGGCAGCAAGTGCTCCACTCTACGATGAGAGTAAGCTTGCATTTAAGCGCTACACATACCGTATGCCTGGCGTTGCGGCCTTCTCGGATGATATCCGCAATGCGTTGCGTGGCACTCTCGACTTGTCACAGGGTGGCTTCGTACATGGCGTAGAGGGTAATAAGGAGGCATTGAAGTTTGGTCTTGTGGGTGGCGTTGAGCACCCCGAGGTTAACCACTCTGAGGCAGCATGGTGTGCCGAGCCACGCCAGCATATCAGCTATGTAACATGTCACGATGACCATAACCTCCGCGACCGCCTTGAGCACCTATCACCCGATGCAACAGAGGAGGAGCGCATCAAAATGGCTAAGCTCGCACACTTTGGCGTATTTACCTCACAGGGCGTGCCCTTTATCTTCTGTGGTGAGGAGATGTATCGCTCGAAGCGCGGCGAGAAGAATACGTATAATATGCCCGATGAGTATAACGCTATCGACTGGGCATTGAAGAGCCAGTATAACGACTTGGTTGAGTATTGCAAGGGTCTTATCGCAATGCGTAAGGAGCATTCGGCATTCTCATTGGGTAGCGCCGAGGCTGTACGCGAGCACATGTCGTTTATCGAGTGTGATAACGAGGCTGCTGTAGGCTTCGTGCTCGATAAGTTGGAGGGTATCGACACCGCTAAGCGCATCGTGGTGTTGATGAATGGCTCACGCGAGAGCGTAGAGTTTGAGATCCCAACAGGAACATATAAGTGGATCTCGGATGGCGATTATATCCACGCTAAGGGCATTGGCGAGTATAAGTGCGATAATGGCAAGATAAGTGTCGCACCCATCTCGGGCGTTATCTTGGCAGAGTTTTAAGCTATAGAGAGCCTATAGAAGGTGCTACCTCGAAAAGGGGTAGCATCTTTTTTTTGTGGGGGTAAGGGAGATAAAGAGACGTAAGAGATATAAGAGACTAAAGGGATGGCTCGTATAATTAATGATAGCGACTTCACTAATGTATCTTTTCACCTATCTTTTATTTCTTGTTAGAGTTGAGCTACTTCGCCGCTATCACAAGAAATTATTTTTCAGGAGAAGGTTGCAGCTACAACGCTCGGCAAAAAAAATGCGGATAGGTTGTACTAAGGCGTACTACCTATTCGCATCTGTTTTTGTTAGCGGCAGTAGATGTCTGCCTTAT
>JAFZGE010000201.1 GCA_017555545.1 Alistipes sp. | reverse complement strand
CATCAACACCTGAGGGGTAGATAGAGACAGCCTTACCGCCACTATTGATAGCAGGATAGTAAGCAAAGAAAGAATATTTATAACCTGTCCACTGAACAATAGGGCTATACCAATAGGTTCCCTCATCATAATTCACGACCTGTGGAGCGATAAATGATGTCTTATCATCAGCATTGCTAATAAATACGTTAGGCGTAGCCATTGCCTGGGCAGCCTGCCACGTACTTCTATACACATAGCCATATACAGCAAAGTCATCTTTCAAGTAGTCGTCCTTAACAAGCTGACCGCGTGTAGTAATACCTGTGTTGAACTGAATAGAGTTCTCCAAGTCAATTACCTCTCCCGAGTTTGGAGCATCAGGAGTGTTGGTAATAGGCTCCTTATCGCAGGCTACAAATGACACTGCGAGGAGAGCAATAGCAAATATGTTATATAATCTTCTCATAGTCTTTACTTAATAATGATTGTGCCACCTGACTGTGAACCACCCCACGACTCTACCATAGGAGATAAGAATGTGATGGGATTATATGTAGAAACCTGCGCAGTATAAGTATAAGACTTTCCTGCCTCCCAATTGACAGTATTTGGCAAATATGCCTTGTATGTCTTTGACTCGAAGTTGTTGAGATCGGTCTCACCCTCCAAGCCCACGCGGAAAGAGATCTCTAACTCAACCTTGTTTGGTGCAATAGTCTGAGGAAGCAACATCAAACCTTCATCTGACAGCAAAATACCAGTACTGAAGTCAATAATATCATCACCAGGAATCTCCTTTACAAATGTCTTAGTAGCTTCCATATCCTCCCAAACTATATCTTCGCTCTTAAAAGCTACACAAGTACCTTTTGTCATTGCATTACGCAGAGTAATCTTGTCGATAATAAAATTATCTCGCTCATTAGTACCCTTGTTCTGCTTGATACGAATATTCACCTTTGAGAAAAGATGTTTAAATGTTAGCGGTACAGTCTCGTCGTATTCATCAACTGTACTAACAATTGTAGTTGCCACAAGAATATCTTGATCTGCAGCATCTGGAGTCTCGAAGTCCTTAAGCGCTACAAACGGATAATCTGTAGATGTAGATACGGCAAAGCCAGCATCCTGTGGATAACAAGCAAAGAAACCAAAAGCACTATTGCTTACCCAAAGTTGAGTATTATCATAGGTCCACACGCCATCCTGCAAATAGACTTTCTCATTATCCAAAAGCCAGCAACCTGTTGGTTGTGCTTCATTATAGAAGAGAGCCCACACACCGAAGCCGTCGCGCTGGAGGTCGCTGAGGCCAGCACGAGTGTCGACAGTGCCGAAGCTGATGGCATGCTGCTCCTGAGGAGAGACAGGAACATACTCCCTATTGCATCCAACAAGTGCAACAGCAGCAAACATTGTTAAAAATAACTTTCTCATTATAGTAAATTTTATTATCATTCGTAGGGGGCATAGGTCCGATCAAAGACCTATACCCAAATATCTCGTTCAGAGTATGTATTACTGAATTGTAACATCAGTTGTAGCGCCCCAAGTAGGATCGTTAGTAACACCAAACTTGATAGGATTACCCACAGAGCAATCGATAGTGAAGTTATACGAGTTGCCCTTAACGAGGTCTGTATCTACAGGAATAGTCTTAGTCTCGGTGCCGAGTTTTGTGCCATTCTTGTAGAGGTCAACAGTGAAGGTCAC
The DNA here is from genome assembly GCA_017555545.1 of Alistipes sp. Lineage (GTDB taxonomy): Bacteria > Bacteroidota > Bacteroidia > Bacteroidales > Rikenellaceae > Alistipes. The sequence continues at coordinate 3,758 of JAFZGE010000201.1, read as the reverse complement.
ATTGAAAGTAGCAGCATTAGGCACGAGGAGAAGCTCAGCGTTAGACAAAGCACCTGTAGCGCTTGTAACATTAGCAATCTCTGCGAAAACCACATCCTTTGCAGTGACGCCAGCCCAAGTACTATCTGCGATAGTGTATGTACCAGTCTCGAAGTTAGAGACCTTGATGCCAGTAACAGTGTGGTAGTAGCCACCCATAGCGTTAGAGGTAACGGTGAACTTAACCTTCGACAAGAGGTGCGAGAAGTTGAAGTTAACAGGATTAGCAGATGGAGTACCCTCGGCATTTACGCTTGCAGTAGCTGTAGCATAGAGCATATCCTTGAGATACATAGCATCGTCTGCCTGAGTGGTAAGAGTCAAAGGCATATGATAAGTGTCTTTAGTAGCAACGGTGGCATCTACAATAGCTGCAAAGTTGTATGATGCACCAGGAATCCAGTACTGAGCATCGCCTGCTGCGTACCACCAAGAACCTGCATCACCGATGTCATCATTTTCCTTCTTTGTCTTGGTTACCTCAACACCTTCGTAGATGTTTACAGTGCCTGCAGTACCCGTAACAGTACCATAGACATTGAACGCTGTGAGAGCACCAGGCGTGCTGTAATCAACACGAGTAGAGTTCTCGATAAATGGGGTGCCGAAGCCGATGGCGTCGGGCTGGGGAGTGACAAGAGTCTGCTCCTTGCTACATGCTGCGAGTGCTACGACTGCAGCCAATGCGAAAAGTACTTTCTTCATAATATTTTGTGTTTTTTAAGTTTTATCGTTGGGGGTATAGGGCCGATCAAAGACCTATACCCAAAATATCTCAAATCACTTCTAACAAAAGTGAAACAACCAAAAAAGGGTCGCCACAATGGGCAACCCATATCATAAAAATCAGAAGTGAAGAGAATTGTAGACCTCCTCGAGCTCCTGAGCCCTGAGCCCCAGGTAGCGACGCGTAATCATCGGCGAGCTATGGTTGAAAATCTCCGAGAGCTTGATGAGTGCCATCTCGCTACGTTCGCCAGCAGAGTCAACAACCTTGCGACCAAAGGTCTTGCGGAAACTATGCGTGCTAAAGTGTTCGACATCAAGGTTATATCGCGCCTTGATGGCCTTGAGCTCGCGGTTGATGCTTTGAGTGGAAATGACGTTGCCGCGGCGGTTGAGGAAGCAAAACTCATCGGCGTGCTCGATATTCAGGGCGTTGTAGCAGTCGCGGATATGCCGCTGGAACGCCGCATTAATCTTAATATCGCGGCGCTTGCCCGTCTTCTTCTCGATAAGCGAAAGGTGAGTGCCGCCAAGTAGCTGCTGCCACGTCAAAGAGCGTAAATCCGAGACGCGAAGTCCGAAAAAACTGCCGCAACCAACAAGAAGCGAAAAACGGTACATCTTGTCGTTGTAGAGGCGATGAACAAGGTCGACCATAGCATCCCACTCAATATAGTCGGCGGTCGTGTTGCTGTTTTTTAAGCTCATAACTCATTAAAATTGTGAGGGTAAATAGAAAATAGGTTATTAACAATAGCTCTTCAGACCAGGATGGGGAGTGGGTTCTTAAAAAACGATTGGGGCAATCTCACTAACTTCGCGAATATACTAAATTTTGGTCTATATACCTAATGTCGAAATACCCTGTAGCAGCCGCATCGCCAGACCTTTGAAGCATATAGAATGAAAGTGGGGTAGTGTGCAGCGGGCAAATATTGCTCAATTAATAAAAAAAATTAGTAACTCTTAATTGCTTTATCCGAATAGTTTTCGTACCTTTGTCACGATTTGTGCAATGGAAATGTGTGTCGTGGAGCGTGGCGTAAAAACGCAAAATTAAACAACGAATACAAAGTATTGATATACAATAAATTAAAAACAATTAAGACTATGATTTACTCACACGAAGTTCAGCAGATGTGCTGCGTGAAGAAGGGTGCCAACCATGAGTCGGCTCCTATCCCCGAGGAGGGAAAATGGGTACGCGCTAAGGAGATTAAGGATATCTCTGGTCTTACCCACGGTATCGGCTGGTGTGCTCCTCAGCAGGGCGCATGTAAGCTCACACTCAACGTTAAGAACGGTATCATCGAGGAGGCACTCGTAGAGACTATCGGTTGCTCAGGTATGACTCACTCTGCTGCTATGGCATCTGAGATTCTTCCTGGTAAGACTATCCTCGAGGCTTTGAACACTGACCTCGTTTGTGACGCTATCAACACAGCTATGCGTGAGCTCTTCAAGCAGATTGTTTACGGTCGTACACAGTCAGCTTTCTCTGAGGGTGGCCTCGTAATCGGTGCTTCTTTGGAGGATCTCGGTAAGGGTCTCCGCTCACAGGTAGGTACAATGTTCGGTACTAACGCTAAGGGTACTCGTTACCTCGAGATGGCTGAGGGCTACTGCACACGCATGGCACTCGACGCTAACGATGAGGTAATCGGCTACGAGTTCGTACACCTCGGCAAGATGATGGACTTCATCAAGAAGGGCATCGAGCCAGCAGAGGCATTGGAGAAGTCAAAGGGCTCATACGGCCGCTTCAAGGATGCTGTTAAGTATATCGATCCCCGTCACGAGTAACGAGGGCGTTCGAGAGTTTATTAACCATTAAATCTGATTAAATTTATGGCATTATTTGAGAGCTACGAGCGCAGAATCGATAAGATCAACGCTGTGCTTGCACAATATGGTATTAAGTCTGTAGAGGAGGCTAAGGCTATCTGCGACGAGAAGGGCATCGACCCTTACAAGATGTGCGAGGAGACTCAGCCCATCTGCTTCGAGAACGCTAAGTGGGCTTACGTTGTAGGCGCTGCTATCGCTATCAAGAAGGGTTGCACAAACGCTGCTGACGCTGCCGAGGCTATCGGTGAGGGTCTCCAGGCATTCTGCATCAACGGCTCAGTAGCCGAGGATCGTAAGGTAGGTATCGGCCACGGTAACCTCGCAGCACGTCTTCTCCGCGAGGAGACTCAGTGCTTCGCATTCCTCGCAGGTCACGAGTCTTTCGCAGCTGCTGAGGGCGCTATCAAGATCGCTGAGATGGCAAACCGCGTACGTAAGAACCCATTGCGCGTTATCCTTAACGGCTTGGGTAAGGACGCTGCTAAGATCATCTCACGTATCAACGGCTTTACTTATGTTCGCACAGAGTTCGACTACTACACTGGCGAGGTTAACGAGGTAGAGACTATCTCTTACTCTGACGGTCTCCGCTCAAAGGTACGTTGCTATGGCGCTGACGACGTTCGCGAGGGCGTAGCAATCATGTGGAAGGAGGACGTAGACGTATCAATCACTGGTAACTCTACAAACCCCACACGCTTCCAGCACCCCGTAGCAGGTACATATAAGAAGGAGCGTACACTTGCAGGTAAGAAGTACTTCTCAGTAGCATCTGGTGGTGGTACAGGCCGTACTTTGCACCCCGATAACATGGCTGCAGGTCCTGCATCATATGGTATGACCGACACTATGGGTCGTATGCACTCTGACGCACAGTTCGCAGGTTCTTCATCAGTTCCAGCACACGTTGAGATGATGGGCTTCCTCGGTATGGGTAACAACCCTATGGTAGGTGCAACTGTTGCTATCGCAGTAGCTATCCAGCAGGCTATGAACTAAGCAATAGCTTCATTATCAATAGCTTTTTATGGGGCAATCCGAATGGGTTGCCCCTATTTTGTGTCGTTATGTGAAGGTCGTTTGAAAGTCGTGATTAGAGTGAATTTTGGAGCTGTTTGTGACGATGTAATGCTGCGGTAGTAGTT
>JAFZGE010000200.1 GCA_017555545.1 Alistipes sp. | reverse complement strand
AGGTGTACAAGCAGTTGACTGTGGTAGATGTTGCCAAGGCAGAGCGCTCAGCAATCGTTGAGATGTTGCTCGAGTCGGGTCTCTGGACTCGCATCGTAGAGCGTCCTTATGGCATTATTGCTAACCCAGATGCTACCCCCAAGGCTATCTTCGTGTCAGCTTTCGACTCAGCTCCCCTTGCTCCTGACTACAACTTCATCTTGAAGGAGGAGAAGGCAGCTATCGAGGCAGGTATGGCAGTTTTGGCACGCTTGACCGACGGTAAGGTTCACCTCTCAGCTCGCAAGGGTGACGAGGGCTTTATGGCAGAGGTTAAGGGTGTTGAGTACCACACCTTCTCTGGCAAGCACCCCGTTGGTAACGTAGGTGTTCAGATTCACCACATCGACCGCATTGCTAAGGGTGACATCGTTTGGACTGTAAACATCCAGGATGTTGCTATGATTGGTCGTCTTGCAACAACTGGCAAGCTCGATATGTCTAAGACTATCGCAGTTGCTGGTAGCGCAGTTGAGAAGCCCTGCTACAAGCGCGTTATCGCCGGTGCAGCAGTGGAGTCTATCGTTGGCGAGGTTAAGGATGGCGTACGTATCATCTCTGGTGATGTTCTCACTGGTGTTGCTACAGCTAAGGATGGCTATCTTGCAGCTAACGCAAACATGGTAACTCTTATCCCTGAGGGTGATAAGTACGAGTTTATGGGTTGGGCAATGCCACGTTTCCACCGCTTCTCGGTGTCTGGCGCATACTTCTCATGGCTCTTCCCCAAGAAGTCTTACAAGCTCGATACCAACACTAACGGTGAGGAGCGTCCATTCGTTGTTACAGGTCTCTACGAGAAGTACTTGCCAATGGATGTTTACGTATCTTACTTGTTGAAGGCTTGCCTCTGCAAGGATCTCGACAAGATGGAGAACCTCGGTTTGTATGAGGTATTGCCTGAGGATTTGGCGCTTTGTGAGTTTGTTGATCCTTCAAAGATTAACATGCAGCAGATTTTGCGCGATGGTATTAACTTAATGATTAAGGAGAGCTAATTATGGGATTGCGTAAATTTGTAGATAAGATTAAGCCCACTTTCTCTGAGGGTGGTAAGCTAAGTTTCTTGCACTCGACATTTGGCGGTTTTGAGACTTTCCTTTATGCTCCTAACATCGTAACTAAGCGCGGTGCTCACATCCGCGATTGTAACGATATCAAGCGTGTGATGATCACCGTTGTTGTGGCTCTCATCCCCGCTTTGTTGTTCGGTATGTACAACATCGGCCGCTTGGCTGGTTTCACTGATACATCATGCGCTGGCATCTTCGACGCATTCCTCTATGGTTTGATCGAGATGTTGCCTATGATTGTTGTATCTTACGGTACTGGTCTTGCTATCGAGTTCATCTTTGCTGAGCGTCGCAAGCACGAGGTATACGAGGGTTTCCTTGTATCAGGTCTTCTCATTCCATTGGTAATGCCTATCGGTGTGCCCCTCTGGATGGTTGCTGTTGCTACTGCGTTTGCTGTAATCATCGGTAAGGAGGTATTTGGTGGTACTGGTATGAACGTCTTCAACCCTGCGTTGTTGGCTCGTGCCTTCGCGTTCTTCGCATACACTCCCCAGATGTCTGGTGAGAAGGTATGGTTTGAGAGCGGTGCTATCCACAACTTCTTGGGTCTCACACCTAACGCTGCGGAGGCTGCTACAACTTCAGGTGCTACAGCTTTGGCTAACCTCGGTGATTTCGGTGCACTTCTTCCTGAGGGCGCTCAGACAGTAACTAACTGCGCAGCTTTGGATGCTTTCTTTGGTTTCATCCCCGGTTCTATCGGTGAGACATCAACTTTGGCAATCCTTATCGGTGCAGCTATTTTGCTCTTCACTGGCGTAGCTTCATGGCGTATCATGTTGTCTGTATTTGCTGGTGGTTTGGCTATGGGTTATGTATTCCAGGCAACTGGCGTTACTGACTACGAGGCATACTATCACCTCATCGTTGGTGGTTTCGCGTTCGGTGCTGTATTCATGGCTACTGACCCTGTTACTGCAGCTCAGACTAACGCTGGTAAGTGGATCTATGGTTTGATGATTGGCGTTTTGGCAGTCCTCATCCGTGTTATCAACCCCGCTTACCCCGAGGGTATGATGCTCTCAATCCTCTTCATGAATGCTATGGCTCCGCTTATCGACTACTTCGTTGTTGAGCGTAACATTGCACGTCGTAAGAAGCTAATCAAGAACGTTAAATAATCTGAGGAGCTATGGCAATTAATAAGAATTCAAATGCATATATCATCATCTACACAGTTGTGATGGTGGTTATCGTGGGTGCTTTGCTCGCATTCTTGGCAACTTCGCTCAAGGATAAGCAGGATGCTAACGTTCTTAACGAGCAGAAGACATCTATTATGAAGGCTTTCGGTGAGGCTGAGGCAAACTTCGACGAGGTTGTAACTATTGGTAGCATTACTGATGGTGAGTTCGTAGTAGTTGAGGATGCTGCAGCAACTTTCGAGTTGCTCGGCGACCGCAAGGCTTTGGCTGCAATCGAGAACAACCTCCCTATCTTCAAGTTGGAGAAGGATGACGTTGTTAAGTATGTACTTCCTATCGTAGGTAAGGGTCTTTGGGGCGATATCTGGGGTTATGTTTCTTTGCAGCAGACTGAGGATAACGTAGTTATCACTGGTATCGTTATGGATCACGCAGGTGAGACTCCTGGTCTTGGCGCTGAGATCGCAGCTGCTAAGGTTCAGAACATGTTCCAGTCAAAGAAGCTCTACGATGAGACAGGTGCTTTCGCAGTTCGCATGCAGAAGGGTGGCGCACAGAACGAGCATCAGGTAGATGCTATCTCTGGCGGTACTAAGACTTGTGACGGCGTTAACGCTATGTTGGAGACCTCTATCAGCAAGTATGAGTCATTCCTCCGCGGTGCAGAGGTTGAGGCAGAGGCTGACGTTGAGGGCGATGAGGTAGCTACTGAGGAGTGCTGCGGCGATTGCTGCTGCGAGACTGAGGAGGCTACAGTTGTTGAACCTACTAATGAAGTGGAGGAGTAAGCTATGAAATTGAGTAAGAATTTTACTAATCCTTTGGCAGCGAACAACCCCGTTATCGTTCAGATCTTGGGTATTTGCTCGGCTCTTGCCGTAACTGTAAAGTTGGAGCCTGCATTCGTTATGGGTATCTCAGTAACCTTCGTATGTGCATTCTCTAACCTTTTGATGTCACTTTTGCGTAACAGCGTACCTTCACGTATTCGTATCATCGTTCAGTTGGTCGTAATCGCAACATTGGTTATCGTTGTTGACCAGGTATTGCGCGCGTTTATGTATGATGTGTCGAAGCAGCTCTCTGTATACGTTGGTCTTATCATCACCAACTGTATCGTGATGGGTCGTGTTGAGGCATTTGCTTTGGGTAACAAGCCTTGGGCATCATTCGTTGATGGTATTGCAAACGGTTTGGGCTACACAATCATCTTGGTTATGGTAGCATTCTTCCGTGAGCTCTTTGGTTCAGGTTCTCTCTTCGGTCAGACCATCATCCCTGAGAGCTGGTATATCGCTAACGGTGGCTTCTATTCGAATACTGGTTTGATGCTCTTCCCACCGATGGCTCTTATCATCGTAGGTTGCATCATCTGGATTCACCGTACTATTAACAAGGATCTTCAGGAAAAATAGGAGGGTAGCATATGTTAAATTTGTTTATTAATTCGGCGTTAATTGAGAACATGGTCTTCGCATACTTCTTTGGTATGTGTTCATATATCGCCGTATCTAAGAGCGTAAAGACCGCGTTGGGCTTGGGTGCTGCTGTTACCTTCGTACAGGTTATGACTGTGCCCTTGAACTACTTGCTTAATCAGTATGTGCTCACTCCCAGCAATATCAATGGTGGCGTTGACTTGAGCTTCTTGTCATTCATCCTCTTCATCGCTGTTATCGCTGCATTCGTGCAGTTGGTGGAGATGATCGTAGAGAAGTTCTCTCCTTCGTTGTACAACCAGTTGGGTATCTTCTTGCCTCTTATCGCTGTAAACTGCGCGATTATGGGTGGTTCACTCTTCATGCAGCAGATGGTAGGTACTGAGATCAATAGCGTAGGCGACTCTATTGTTTACGGTCTCGGTTCAGGTATTGGTTGGTGGTTGGCTATCGTTATGATGGCTGCTATCCGCGAGAAGATTGAGTACTCACACGTTCCTGCAGCGATGAAGGGTCCAGGTATCGCATTTATCATTACTGGTTTGATGGGTATCGCCTTCATGATCTTCTCAGGTATTCAGTTGTAACCTTTAATAAGAGTATATAATATGGAATTGAACATTATTATCTATGCAGTAGCTGCCTTTTTGGTGGTGACACTCGTGTTGGTGGCGCTACTCCTCTTTGCAAAGGCAAAGCTCACATCGTCTGGTGCCGTTAAGATCGACATCAACGAGGGTGGCAAGGTGCTCGAGGTTGAGTCGGGCTCAACATTGCTCAACACACTCTCTGAGCAGGGTATCTTCCTCCCTTCTGCTTGTGGTGGTAAGGGTGCTTGCGGTCAGTGCAAGTGCCAGGTAGTAGCTGGCGGTGGCGAGATTTTGCCTACCGAGCGAGGCTTCTTCAACCGTCGCGAGATCAGCGAGGGCTGGCGCCTCGGTTGCCAGGTTAAGGTTAAGGAGGATATGCAGATCAAGGTTCCTGCATCTGT
>JAFZGE010000199.1 GCA_017555545.1 Alistipes sp. | reverse complement strand
CGGTCTATAATAAGCTCGGCATAGAGGTTCTCTGAGCCCTCCATCTGTCTTAGTCCCTCTACGGTGATGTAGGTCACGGGGATAACCTCGATGTCGTAGGGCACGGTGGCATCGAAGCGTGTGGTGGCGATGGGCACAGCCTCCATAAACTGCTCCACGGTATTGTACTCGGCAGCAATGTCGAAGAGGCGGATGTAGAGGCGGCCAATATTGTGACTCTCCATAAAGGCACGCTCCTCGGCAGTTGGGTTGTAGACACCCTTCCAATGGTAGATTGCATTTGTAGGCTCCATGATCTCTCTCTTGGAGCCTCCACCCTGCGTTGCGTTGCAGGCGACGGCCGCAAGGAGCATGAGCCCCATAGCGGCAAAAAGTGTAAAACGATGCTTCATAATATGTTGTTTTTATTGTTTGTTCTCTACGCAAATATGCAACTAAAAAACAACACAGCCGAACCTTTTAGGCTCGGCTGTATGAAACATATGTTGGGGTGTATGAATTGCTCTCAAAGATGCAATTTGCTACTCTTGTACGAGGGTGTCTACCCCACTTTCAGCGACTCTCCAAACGATGTAGTTTGTGTTCTTGGGCATCTTGCCGCGACCCGTGTAGAAGTTGGGCGTACCGAACTCGTGCTTCTCGCCATCACGGTCTAAAGCCCAGCCATATGCCTCGCTGCCTGCAAGGTTTACAGCATTGTCTACGCCGAGGTCTACGAGTGCCTGCGTGAAGTCATGGAAGGACTCCTTCGAGAGGGTCTCAATCATGAATATCTCGCCCTCGCGCTCGCATATTGCACGTCGTGTAGACTTATTTTTTGGTTCGTTTGCCACGAACAAACCATTATCTACCAAAGGGTACTGGCGGAAGAAGTAACCGCCTCTGTTTATCGCCTCCTCAAAGAGGGGTGAGTTGTCCGCAACGCCGATCGTTACCTCGCCATCGATTGAGGCGCAGTAGCCACGCATCGAGAGTCCCCATGCCAAAGGCTCGCCCTTACATACAAAGGCTCCGAGGATGGCGTGGTTATCGGCACGGATAAATGCCGCCTCAGCAGTGTAGATGATATCCTTATCATCCCTGTCTACCTTACCTACATGGAGCGTTAGTTCGGCATTATGAGGGATGTAGATGCGCAAGGGTACATCGTTGATTGTGGTGTCGCGCAACTCTGTAAATCCGCGCTCCGAGGGCGAGACTACGAGTTGTGAAAGGTGTGTGGTTTGCGCCACGCTGGACTCCTCCACGAGCTGCTGCTCCTCGCCATAAATTGGAATGTATGGCGCATTCATCTCTACGCTCTCCGCCTTGTTACCACGCGTGAGGATAAGTGCCACAGCGCCTGCCACCACCGCGATTATAGCAAGCACGACAAATAGTGTGCGCTTTGTGTTGCGAGTGTTGTCGGAGTGACCAATGATGCGAATCTCGTCATCACTGATGTCGTCGTATCTCTGCTTTTTACTCATATGCTACTTTATACTCTTTTCAATCGCCTCCTTTAGCTGCTTCAACGCCTCCTTCGACGCTGACACCGAGTGGTTGAAGGTGCGTATGTCCGAAAGGATAAGCTTCTGTCTTGTGACGTTGATGTAGTAGACGTAGGAGCAATTGATGATCATACTCTTACCGATGCGGATGAATAGTCGACCAGACTCCTTGCCGAGCTGCTCGGATATCATCTTCTCGATCTGACCGAGCTGGTAGGATACCATACGTGTCTCGCCGTCGGTCTGCACGAGTGTCGAGTAGTTGCCGTCGGAAGAGATATATACGATGTGCTCGGGTGCTATCTGCACCAGATCGTTTGCTGTCGATATGATTAGTTGCTTTGCCATTGCTCGGTTTTGTTACAACAAAGGTACTACGCGAAAACGTTACTGCAAAATTATTTTATATATAATGTATAAAATATGCGATTTCCCGTATGAAATGACAAAGAGTGAGTAGAGAAGCAGAGGGCAAATAGAGAATTTAGTCTATTTAGGGTAGAACCAGCACATCACCCTAAACACATTAATCTCCCTAACCTCCCCAAACAAAAAAGAGCCCCTCGGGATAGTACTTAACGTACAGCCCGAGGGGTCTTACTTTTGGGGATGGGACAAGAATGTCCCTTATCACGTCAAATTTTACTCTTCTGTCGCCTCAACAGCCTTAGCCGCCTTCTTGCGCTGGCAGTCGTACGCGATAGGTGTAGCGATAAATACTGAAGAGTATGTACCGATTACAACACCCAAGATCAACGCGAAGACGAAACCACGGATGGTCTCACCACCGAAGAAGAAGATAGCCAAGAGGGTTACCAAAGTAGTCATTGATGTATTCACGGTACGAGACAAAGTAGCGCAGATAGCGTTATCGATGTTGGTCTTGATATCACGCTTAGGATAGAGACCAATGTACTCACGAATACGGTCGAAGATAACCACTGTATCGTTGATAGAGTAACCGATGATAGTAAGGATTGCAGCGATGAATGCCTGGTTAATCTCCATTGCAAAAGGCATCACAGCGTAAAGCATAGAGAAGATACCAATTACGAGGAATGCATTGTGTGCCAATGCTACTGTAGCACCCAAAGCCCACTGCCAACGACGGAAACGGATAGTGATGTAGATACCGATTGCGAGGAGCGAGATAAGAACTGCGATGAATGAGTTCTTAGTCATCTCAGTAGAGATTGAACCACCCACCTGCTGGCTGCTCTCGATACCACGCTCATCGATCTGTGTGCTTCGGAACTGCTCGAATGTGATCTCATCCTTGAAGAGCTCCTTTGTAGAGTTGTAGAGGATCTCCTCGATGATGTAGTTAGCATTGTTGTTAGCAATCTGCTCTGCTGTAGCGTTCTCCTCGAGTGCGGGAACAGTAGGCTCGAACTGAGTCTTGATACGGATAGTGTTGTCCTCAACGTTACCGATTCGCATTACCTCGAATGAAGAGTTTGCAGCGTCCTCGCTAGCGAATGCAGCCTCGAGGTTCTCGCGGATAGCATCCTCGCTAACTGTCTGGTCGAACTTAACAACATACTGACGACCACCTGTAAAGTCGATACCCTTGTTAAGACCCAAAGTGCACAATGAGATTACTGAAGCGATGATAAGAACACCAGAGATGATGTATGAGAACTTACGCTTAGCGATGAATGAGAACTTGACATTCTGCAAGAAGTTCTCAGAGAACTTAGAAGAGAACTTGCAAGTGCCACGGCGCTCTGCACGACCCTCGAGCAATACGCGAGTTACGAAGATAGAGCAGAAGAGCGAAGTGATGATACCAAGTACGAGGGTTGTAGCGAAGCCCTTAACAGGACCTGTACCGAAGAAGAAGAGAACGGCACCAGTGATGATTGTAGTGAGGTTACCGTCGATGATTGCAGAGTAAGCATTTGCGAAACCATCCTTGATAGCGAGCATCAAGCCCTTACCACCACGCAACTCCTCCTTAACACGCTCGAAGATGATAACGTTAGCATCCACAGCCATACCCATTGTAAGTACGATACCTGCGATACCAGGGAGTGTCAATACTGCGCCTGTAGATACAAGTACACCCATGAGCAACAATACGTTGAAGATCAACGCGATGTTAGCCATCCAACCAGCAGTTCTGTAGAAGAATGCCATGTAGAGGAGTACGAGTACGAATGCAAGAACGAATGAAAGAAGACCTGCAGTGATAGACTCAGCACCGAGTGATGGACCAACAACCTCCTGAGAGATGATTGTTGCAGGTGCAGGAACCTTACCAGAGTTCAATACGTTTGCAAGATCCTCAGCCTCCTGAGCTGTGAAACCGCCAGTGATTGAAGAGTGACCACCGTCGATACGATCGTTTACGTTAGGAGCAGAGAATACTACGTTATCCATAATGATTGCGAGAGGACGACCGATGTTCT
>JAFZGE010000198.1 GCA_017555545.1 Alistipes sp. | reverse complement strand
TCGTTGACAAGCGCGCGGAGCTCCTCGATATTGCTCTTATTATCCGCAGTTGCGCAAGCGAAGCAGCGACCGATAGCACCCACCTTGCCTGTTGTATCTACGCAGTATGCCAAAGCTGTCATGTCAGCATTCCACTCCGACGTATAGAAGCTATAGGGCTGAGCAGTCTTGCATGTGCTCCAGTAGCCCGAAGCCAATGTCCAGAGCTCGCCGTCAGAGTATGCCATAGGATTTGAGCAGTCACCCTCAAGCATAGAGGTAAAGAGCGTGCGTGCGTTGTCGAGTTCTGAGTACTTGACAACGATAATCGCCTTACCTGCCGAGAGTGCCGCATTACCGAAGATTGAACCCGCCTCCTCATCGCCAGAGTAGTAGCCCACAATCTCTACATCAGGTGTAGCCGAGCCGAGAGTATCGGTGCGCGCCACGTTGTCGAAGGTAAAGGTCTTTACGATGCGACCTGTGCGGTTGTCCAAAGCGTAGATGTATGCCATAATCTCGGTGTCGGGCAAGAGACCCGATACCATAACGTTGCTATTGCCGTTATAGTAGTACTGATCGAGCACCTCGGCGATAGTGATGCTAGGGTTAAAATCCTTTGAGCCGGCGTAGTAGTAGTCAAAGGCCTCCTGCTCCCACTGCATATACTGCTCCTCATCATACTCCGCGGGCACGCAAGCACCAGGGATATAGTAGATTGTAGGATCAGATGACGCGATGTTCATATTGAAGCCGTAGGGCGAGATATTCGACGCTGTGATTGTGAACGTCACCTCCTCAACGCTACCACCAGGAAGTGTACGGAAGGTCTTCATATAGGCATCTGTCGTGATACCACCGTCGTAGCCAAAGGCGATGATATAGTAGTCGGTATCCGCTGCGGGGAGCTTCATAGCCTTAGAGCCTGAGTGCTCAACGACACCCTTGTCGTCGGCCATGATAGACATCCAGCCACCCCACTGGTCAACAATCTGGTGCATAACCTCATCTGCAGTAGAGACGCCATCCCATGGCTGCACGAGGGCACAGTATAGGTCGTTGTTGTTCGATGGTGTGATACGGAACGATGCCTCCATCTGGCCAATATACCACACCTCAATCTCGAAGGTCATAGTAGATTTTGCCGCGTTCTGCGTGGTGTAGCTCGCCTTGTTGATGTCGGTGCAGATAACGATACCCTCCGAGTCCATGATAAGACCCGCAACAAGGATATAGTACTCGGTATTCTCATTGAGACCACTCGCCTGCAACTGCTGGTTACCCTGATGAATCAAGGCCTCGATAATCTGAGCATCAGAGTAGCCTGCGCCACGGTACGAGTTGATATCCTGCTGGAAGAAGTACTCATAAAAATAACTCTCCGACATCTGATAGCCGTTGGCGTCGGTTACGTAGTAGTCGTAGGTTGACTTGGGCATGGTGCATAGGTACCAATAGAGCTCCTGGTCCGAGGGCGATACACTGATAGTAACGCTATTATCCACTACGTCGGTTGCAATATCGAACGAGCACTCGCTCTTCTCTACGGCCAAGGTCTTGAATAGGTGCTTGGTAAGATGCGTGCAGGCCTCGTTGTTCTCATCAAGACCGAAAACCAACACATAGTACTCCGTGTCGAGCGTCAAGCCAGAGAATGTGACATCCTCAATTATACCGTTATCCACAACCGTTGGGAGATACTCTTCAAGTGTTAAACCCTTAGATGCCGCCTCGTCCGTAAGTTCCTGGAATACGGTAGCGATAATAAATTTATCCTGGGTGTACTCCTCGACAACACTGCGCTCCTCAACAACGCAAATGTAGTCGCCAATCTCTACAGAGGGAGTCACGCTAAGTGTAACGGTAGAGCGTGTTACATCGCCAACCTCAACTACGAAGTCTGCATCGGGTGTAGGAGGGACAGGTGTAGGCTCCTCGTTTGGTGTACACGATGAGACAGCCACTACTGCTGCAGCCAAGCACCACAATTTTGCAAAAATATTCTTCATACTCAACATCTTATTATTAAGGGCGTGCCCGAAGAACACGCCCTTAATATTTGCTAATATAAAAGTCGATTAGAATGCGAACGACTTAACAACCTTAACTGTCATCAAATCGCTTGCGGGAAGCTCCAAAGCCTCTACCTCGTGGTAGATAACCTCAGCGCCACGGAATGTGCCAACCTCCTCGTTCCAAATGCACTCCATAGTAGGAGCAGCAGCCTCGTTAACAACGAGTGACTGACGTACAGCCGATGCAGAAGCACCATTGCGCTCGTTTACGTATGCGCGGAGCTCCTCGATGTCGTTAACCTGCACGGGCTTAACACCAAGGCGTGCTACCTTACCCTCTGCGCCATTTGCATCCTGAGCGTATGAGACTACTGTCTGATCGATATCCCACTCACCAATGAAGAACTCATAGGGAGCATCAAGGTTAGTGATCTCGCTCCAGTAGCCACGGAACTCAGAGATAATGTAGCGGTCAGAAAGAGCATTTACATCATCAAGAGTATCTGTAGAGATAGCTGTGAAGAGTGCTGAAGCACCCTCGATGTTCTTGTGTGTAACAGCAATGATGGGACGACCAGCAGTCATGGCTGCATCACCAAAGATTGAGCCGTTCTCCTCATCGCCATTGTATACGCCCAAAACCTCAACGGTAGGATCTACATTACCTACAGCAGATGTTGTAACAGTAGCGTTCAAGTCGAAGTAGCACTTAGCAAAGCGACCTGTCTTAACGTCGATAGCCAACACATAACCCATGTATGTTGTGTTAGGCTCGAGGTTAGCAACGTAGAACTTAGCGCTGCCATTGCGATATGGGTAGCCCTGCTTCTTGAGCTTGTCCAAAGCCTCCTGATGTGTGAGACATGGATTCTGACCCTCCATACACATCTGCATTACCATAGCGAGAGTCTCAGCTGAAGCCTGCATAGCTGCCTCGGGGCTGAAGCCGTTAGGATATGCGATACCTGGCTGGTAGTAGATTGAAGGATCCGAAGATACAACCTCGAAAGTGAAGTCGTAAGGACCTACCTCTGTGAAGTTGAATGAGAACTCTGCGTTGTAAGCATCACCATGCTCAGGAGTCTTAAACGATACGTATACGGGAGCAGATGTGATAGTACCAGGGTTAGAGTCGTACTCACCAGTCTCCTCGTTGATGAGCTTACCATAGTTCTCGTTAGCATCGAAGCTAAATACTACGATGTAGTACTCAGTCTCAGCGATATCGAGAGCGTATGCGGGCAACTCTGTAACACCAGTTACGGGGTCAACGTGCTTGAGCTCTGTGTAGTTATGCCAGTACCAGATGTACTCCGTAACAGTGCTATTAGCGATATCGATAGGCTTCATGCTCTTCTTGGGGCTATCGATATAGCTGATGTAGTAGTAGTACTCTACAGTAGGATCAGAAGGGGTGATCTTGATGTCAGCAGAGTAGTGCTCGATGTTTGTAACCTGAACATCGAAAGTAAGGTCGTTCTGTGCAGCCTCGCCAGCGTTGTAACGCAACTCCTTGAGCTCTGTAGTGACTACAACACCTTCAGCGTCGTAGTGAACACCACCTACGAGTGCTACATACTTAGTCTTTGCCTGAAGGCCTGAAGCGTTAAGTGTGCGGTAGCCAGTGAAGATAAGGTTAGTCTTGATCTCATCCTCAGTCATACCCTCAGCCTCGAGAGCCTCGATCTCTGTGTTGAGATAGTACTGGAAGAACTCCTTCTGTGACCAGCCATACTCACCATCCTCCTTTGTGTACTTCTGCATCTCCTCAACGGGAACGTTTACGAGGTGCCATGCCTGCTTGTTGTCTGAAGGAGTAACTGTGAGGGCAGCAGTTGTGAGGTATACCTCGCTCTTAAGAGTGAAGGTACATGCTGACTGCTGTACATCCTGAGTCTTGAACTTAACGTAAGTTACATCAGTTGTTGTAGCATAGTCTGCCGCTGCATCAACGCCGAATACGAGCAAGTAGTAGTTGGTGTTCTGCGCAAGACCCTTAACCTCGTGGTTCTCCTGCACGCCACGCTTAACAACCTCTGCCATATACTCTACGAATGTCTTGTTTACAGTCTCAGCGTATGCTGCGAACTCAGCGTAGATCTTTACTACGAGCTCAGCATCTGTTGCGCACTGCTCAACAGCCGATGCTGGATATACTACAGACATGTAGTCTGCCTCGAGATCCGAGGGAGTTACAGTGATAAATGCAGATGTGCGTGTTGTCTCTGTTACTGAAGCCTCGAACTTGAGATCCTCCTTTACAGGATCATCAGTGTTTGGCTTGTCAGGTGTAGGCTCTGTACATGCTGCAAATGACAACGTGAGCGCTGTCAAAAGCATCATCAACCAATTAAGTCTTTTCATAGTTTGTTAGTTGTATTAGTTTGTAAATTATTCTCTCTCAAAGCATTGTCCAGACAACTATACCCTATTTTGCTTAAATCGCCAGGTTTTAGCGTCCCACCCTACGGGTGAAAGTTGAGACAAAGCAACAATTCTCCAATACAAAAGTAATTTTTTTTGGTCTTATCACCAAATTTTCAGCAACTTTTCTACTCGAAATCAAAAACATAAAGCGGGTGCTAAAAGTAACACCCGCCGAAAAACAAATACAATAGACCGACTACTCCGCCACGCCACCAGCGCTTTGGATAATCTCGATGGTGTCGTGAAGCATAAAGCTCTGCACCGAGATCTTCGCCTTGCGCTCGTAGCCAGTTGTATTTGGTTCAACTACAATGCAGATGCCCGAATCCCACTTTGCCAATGCTCGCGTTGGCACCTCGTACTCATTAATAACCTTGACAATCTTAATCCAACCCTCCTGGGGTGTAAGGTCGCCATTCTCTTCATCGACCTCCCAGCGGTCAGAGTAGTCAAATATAATCTCCACATTATCCACGCCCGTAGAGCGTACGGGGATAATCACCTCGCCACCCTCGGCACCAACTGTCATCGACTCCTCGAAGAACTCTACGAATGGCTCATCCTTAATCGTAGTTGGGAAGATTGTCTCCTCACAACTTACACCAAAAACCGCAACTGCAATAACTGCAACAAAAAATAACTTTTTCATAACTTATAAATATTAGGTATTAGTTTGTTAATTCGTTTGTGCTTTTCGCTACTGCAAAGTTATGACACAAAAGAGCCCAAAACCAAATTTTTGAGCCTCGAATATTTCCGCGGGGGGGGTGTAACTCATTGATTATCAGCACTATGAAAAAACTATTTTTGCGAATTTTTCATCTATCTGATAATCAGCGAGTTACGACGACGTTTATGTGCCAGCACGGAAACAACCACTAAATCACTGATAATCTGCATTTTACACACACGGGCAGGCGTAATACAAAAGAAGACCGCTTGGGATAGCACAGATAGTACAGTCCAAGGGGTCTTACTTTTAGGGATGGGTTGAGAACAACCCTTTATCATAACCGACCGTTTCTTGTCAGAAGCCGTGAGATGTGGCGATGACATGAAAAAGCCCCGGATGGGTAGTACTTGGCGTACGTCCCATTCGGGGCTTTGATTGAAGCGCCGCAGATTGCGGCTTATCACATGAAACTACATGTAGAAGGGACGGATATAACCACCAACCTTCACTGCATTAGTCTCAACAACTGCGGGAGCAGCCTTAACCTCTGCCTGTGCCTCAACTACGGGAAGCTCAACCTCTGAAGAGATAACGTCAAACTTAAGACCCTCGTTTACAACGATTGAAGTAGGCATTGAGAAGCTAGACTTAGAAGCTGCGTTGAGCTCGTCAACGAGAGCACGAAGATCCTCGATGTTGTCCTTATTCTCAGCTGTTGCGCAAGTAAGAATACGACCTACACCACCAGCAAGACCGTTAGCATCAACAGCGTAAGCAAGAGCTGTCTGCTCATAATCCCAATCTACGAGGTAGAATGAGTAGGGCTGTGATGTAGATACTGAGCTCCAGTTAGCCTGACCGAAGAGCTCAGAATCGGTGAAGTTCATGTTGTTGTCACCCATCATAGATGCGAAGAGTGAACGTGCACCGTCGAAGTTAGTGTACTTAACAACAGTGATAGCCTTCTGTGCAGTGTACTCTGCATCGCCGAAGATAGTACCGTTCTCCTCCTTACCAGAGTAGTTACCTACGAGCTCAATAGAAGGAGTGATGTCACCAACCTTTGTTGTTGTTGCCAATGGGTTGAAGACGTGAGTGCGAGCAACTGTACCTGTCTTGTGGTCGATAGCGCAGATGTAACCCATAACTGTAGTCTCAGGAGTCATACCAGAAACAGTTACGTTGTAAGCACCACGGTAGTAGTACATGCTCAATACCTGTGAGAGTGTTACGTTGGGATCGTATGCCTGCTGCATCTCGAGGATCTCAGCGATACCAGCGTTGATAGCCTCTACAGCAGCTGTCTCATCCCACTCGCTTGGCTCGATAACATCGAAGATGTAGTATGTAGAAGCCTCAGTAGGAGTTACACCGAGAGTGAAGCCGTAAGGATTTGCATTTGTTGCAGTCATAGTAAACTCAGTCTCCTCAGCACCAGGTGCGGGCAATGTGCGGAATGTAACCATCTTGGCCTCTGTAGTGATACCACCAGCATAACCGAATGCGATTACGTAGTAGTCAGTGTCAGGAGCATCGAGACGGTACTTGTATGCGCTGCCAGGGCCACCTGTGTAATCCTGAACGCCAGAGTAGAGCATCATACCGCTGTTCATCCAACCGCCGTACATTGCAACGATCTCGTTCATGATCTCCTCACCAGTAGCTGTACCGTTCCACTCACCTACCATCCAGCAGAATGTCTTAGAGTTGTCAGAAGGAACGATCTTGATAGCTGCACGGTTAGTCTCAACATCAGATACAGAGATCTGGAAAGAGAGCTCAACAGCCTTAGCATCACCAGTAGTGTAAGTAGAAGTTGTTACGTCAGATGCAAGAGTGATCATGCCAGACTCATCGATGATGAAACCAGCAACCATGTTAGTGTAGCTAGTGTTTGCGTTAAGATCCTTAGCCTGGAGTGTGAGCTGACCCTTGTGGAAGAGTGCGTTAAGGATTGTGTTATCATCGTAACCAGCGCTACGGTAGCCGTCGATCTGCATCTGCAAGCAGTAGAGCAAGAACTGATCCTGGCTCATGTTGTAAGCATCTGGGCTGAGGTAGTACTCATAAGATGCTGTAGGAATAGTGTAGAAGTACCAGATAGTCTCGTTGTCAGAAGGAGTTACTACGTACTCAGCTGTGTTGCCGTCAACAGTAGTCTCGATCTCGAAAGTTACATCGAGCTTCTCGAAAGCCTCAGTAGTGAACTTAGTCTTGTTGAGCTCAGTGCAAGCCTCGTAGTTCTTTGCGGGGTCAACACCGAAAACGATGAGGTAGTACTCTGCCTCAGAAGCAAGACCTACGAACTCATCCTCCAAGATACCCTTATCTGTGTAAGTAGGGAGGAACTCAGCAAGTGTCATACCCATTGTGCGTGCCTCAGCCTCAAGCTCCTGGTAGAGTGTAGCAACGAGGTACTTGTCCTGTGTGAACTCCTCTACAGTCTCTGCATCATAGAGCATGCAAAGATACTCTGCCTCGAGGTCAGAAGGAGTTACTGTGTAAGCTACAGAAGAGTAAGTTACCTCTGTGAGCTCAACATTGAAAGAGAGACCCTCTGGCTGCTCAGGCTCGTTGGGCTGCTCAGGAGTGGGCTCTGTACATGCTGCAAATGACAACGTAGCAGCTGTCAAAAGCATCATCAACCAATTGATTTTTTTCATAGTTTTAGTTTAGTTATAAAGTTGTTATAGTAATTGCCTAACCCATAGCATTTTACGCTATTGCGCGCTCATCTCGAAAATGAACACACTATTCAATTTACAAAAATACAACATTTTTGTCACTATGCAAAAGATTTGGCGGTTTTTATGAAATAAAAAAGGGGCGGTTAGGGTGCGTGCCGTGTATCATTGGCGCCATAGCACATTAAACTCCCTAAATTCCTAAAACTCCTTAATCACAACAATGATTAGCACCGAGCCCAAATTTCTTGTCAGAGTGTCATGAGATTAGCTCTATTAGCACGCTACCCTAATTTCTTGTCAGAAGGCTGCAGATACAACGCTCGGCAAAAAAAATGCGGATAGGTTGTACTAAAGCGTACTACCTATTCGCATTTATTTTTGTTAGCGGCAGTAGATGTCTGCCTTATCACAAGAAATTTCCAGTCCAGGTTAGGGTTATTTTGTGCTGCTCGGGTGCATCATCGAGAGCATTGATGATGATGGTGTATGTACCATCGCCGTTAGCAGTAATATCAACTGTACCCTCGTAGAGTGGTGCCTGAGATGTGCAGATACCATTCTTGTAGATCATGAAGAGTGAGCCGAGAAGGAGGTCGGAGTCGCTCGATACGCGGAAGCCAGGAACAAAGGTGCCAGCACGGAAGTCGGGCTTGGTCTCATCCTCTGCAGAGAAGCCTGAATCTACGTATGAGCCAGTAACAGTTGTTGTTGAGTTAGAGAGTAGGTCGAGGACAACGTATGTGCCCATAGTAAAGCCATCATTGCAGATGAACTCTACACACCAGTTGTTGCAGCCGCAATCCCAGTAGTCACCATAGCTATTAACAGCGGCATAGCAGTTTGATACATCGATAACAGTGTCCTTAGTAAGGCTTGATATATAGTCAGTTATGATGTTTGATGAGAGTGAGTATTCGCCCTCGAAGGTTACGTGGAACTCGGTGTTATCGGCAAGTGCCTCGAGCTCGAAGCGGTTGCCATTAACGGTGAGCTTAGCCTCCTCAAGAGGAAGTGCCCAGCCCTCCATGTCATCATCTACCCATGAGTAGTCGGTATTGCCCACGTCGACAATGGTAAACTCGTTAAAGCGAAGTGTCTCATCGAGAGTGTAGACGCCATCAGGAATCTTGACGTTATCCATATCGGCGGACACAGGAGCAATAAGGTCAAGACGGAAGTACTCGCCACCAGCAACAGCAGCGCCATCAACAAAACCATCCTTAGTAAGGATAATCCAGTAGTGGCCAACGCCCTCCTTGAGGTTCTCGCCATAGTAGTTACCAACAAGTTGGTTAGCAACGATATCTCTTCTTACGGCAGGCTTATCTACAATGGCATAATCCTGCTCTACGATGACTGTGAACGATAGAGTGTTATAGCTTACGATAACTGCGCCCTCGCGGATAGCATCTGTAGTATTCTCCGAGATGTTAATGACAACCTTGCCGAGTGAGCTAGTATCAACATCGGTAATCATAGCCGAGTTAACAACCTGAACGTTTACGGTAGTGCCGAACGATGCGTGAATAAGGCTATATAGAATCTCGAACTCGCCACCGTCACGATCGACACGCAATCTATCATTAGAGATGAGCTCCAACTCGGGCTCATGCGTAGGGTTGTTGATGACCTCACACGATGTGCCAAACATGGCGAAGATTGCCAACAAGCAAAGTAGGTATTTCTTCATGGTATAATCATTTAAGTTTATAACGAGTACAAAGTTAGCAAAATTTCCGCAAGATAGGTACATATACAAAGAAAAACTCTGCGGGTTGGCAGTGCCTACCCACAGAGTTTTATTGTTGGAAGAGACTTGCGTCTCATCAAAAGGATTATTACATCTTCTTGCCAACGTTTGTCTTCTTCGCGCCCTTAGCTGCAGAAGCCTTAGCTGCAGAAGCCTTAGGAGCTGCCTTCTTAGCAGTCTTCTTCTCTGCACCCTCCTCAGTCTCTGTAGCCTTCTTGCGTG
>JAFZGE010000029.1 GCA_017555545.1 Alistipes sp. | reverse complement strand
CATTAAGCGAAGACTCCATACTCTCCACATCGGCATTGAGTTGTGCCGATAGCGACAGCTGCAAGTGCTTTAGCTTATACCCCGTTTGCAGAGAGTTGTTGGCGATAAGTCGCTTGCCGTAGAGTGTCTGCACGGCATTTGGGTGCTCCTGGCTATTAGCTAAAACGCTGTCGTACAGCATTGGGCGTATCTCTAGCTGCGCGGGTTGGGTGTCGAAGTCTATGTCCGACATAAAGTGCACGACCCACCTATCCCAACGGCGGACATCGTAGAAGTTGTTGCTAAGGGAGATTTGGGGCAGCTTGAAGTATTGCGACACCATCTCGCCGTTGATATCCACATGGCCACTATCCCTATTCCACGCCCCACCAAACGATATCACCTCTTCGAGGTATCGCGCTTCGGTGTTGGAGTGCAGATTTAGCATAAGGTCACACCTGTCTACAAGGTGGGTTGCGGATGTCACCTCGGTGATGGTTAGTGGCTCGCTATGGGGAACATAATATGTCGTAACACCTCCTCCATGCACATGCTGCATATTATAGATATAGTTGGTGTTGAGGCTTAGCTCCATATTCTCGTTGAGTTTCGTGATTGCATTTACCGATACGGCATGGATGTTATTGTCAAGGTATCGGCTTTGTGTTATGTTGGGTGGTGTGGGCTTATGCACTCCGAGCATTGTGGCAATGCCACCGAAGGCGCCGTAGTGCGATATGAACTCGCGCGACACATCGTTACCCATGTTGTTCGTCTTGTATATGCTTATGGTTTGAAACCTCTTGCTGAAGTACATAGCGTTCAGCTCCCCGCTCCACATCCATGGCTTGTAGCCGCCACCCAACTCCGCAGTGCCGTTCCATGTACCTTTGGCGCTCTCCTTGAGGCGCAGGTTGAGTGCCGCCTGTTCGCGTATTGTGATGCCCTTGAGCGCCTTAATAGGCTCGTGGTTCTCGAGCACCTCCACGCGCGCAATATCCTTTGCTTGAATGTTGTTTGTGGCGATGCCATATCTGCCATTGAGCATATCCAAGCCCTCGATGTAGAGCTTGCTAATCGCCTTGCCATTATACTTTATCTCGCCCGCCTCGCCAATCGTGAGGCCCGGCATCTTGCGCAGCACATCGCCTATGCTGCGATCCGAGGCGTTGATAAATGTGGCGACATTGTATGTGATGGTGTCGGAGTGGCGCTCCACGGATGCAGCGCGCACCACTACCTCCTTTATCTCAAGGTCGGAGTACTCTACTTCAAAGTCAACGCGCTGTGCGCCTACCTCAATCTCCCTCGACTGCGGTTTTAGATTAAAGCCCGTAACTACAACTCTTAAGGCCCTCTCTTTGCCGCTATGCTCCAACGAGTAGTTGCCGTCACTGTCGCTTATGCAGTAGTCGTAAAGCGCCTTGCCCTCTACATCTTGCAACATTATGTTGGCATCCGCAACACCCTCCGCGGTGCCTATGGCGCGCACACTACCATATATAACGACCTGAGCCGAGGCGCTTACAGCGCTAAACAGCATAACAATTAATAGTAGATGTTTCATAGTCGATCTTTGTTTGTAGTACAAAGTTCCTATGTCGTGCGGTTATTCCCTAATTTTTTAGGTTAAACAATGTTAAGGGCTCTGTTAAGAATTGTTAATGCTTATCGTCGCAGCGTAGCAAAAAAAGTCCATGCGAATACAATATGCGATTATTATTCTCGTTAAATATGCGAATAAAATGGTTTAATGAGATTGATGAAGAAGATTGTAATTTCGGAAAGAGTTGAGGCTTTGCTTGCACGTACTGCGGCAATGCTCGAGAATGAGGAGATAGCGACATCGCTGAGCGATAGGCTCGCAATAGAGCTGCTTGGCGATGAGACAACACATGCACACCGCATACTATGCCGTCTGGCGGGCGATAGTGGTGCGATGGCGATCATGCGCCGCATAATAGGCGGCATTATAGAGGATGCTCGCAGTGAGTCGCTAACGCCCGAGTGTCACTACGGCGATATATGTGCGACGCTCGAGGCGATGTTTGCACCCGCGGAGATAACAACGGCACATCTGCTCTATGCCGTTGCGATGGATGCCACGACGCTGACCTCGCAGGCGCTATATGGCTATGGCATAACGGCGGAGGATATACGTCGCGAGATGGAGCGCGATGAACGAAGTGCCCCGCAAATAACTGAAGAACCCCGCGTCGATGGGGGCGTCGATGTTGAGCGGCATCTGCGCACCCTGCTCGATGCACTCGGCCATAGACGCTGTGTGTTAGTTGTTGTGGATGACAAGATGGCGAGTTGATATACCGCGGTGTAATAGAGTCAATATTGCAAATTTAGACTATTTTATTGGGTAAAATTTTGCAGATACCAAAATAAGTAGTATATTTGCACCGCTCTTTTACAAAAAAGGTGGTTTAAGGAGGGTTGGGTGAGTGGCTTAAACCAGCAGTTTGCTAAACTGCCGATATCGCAAGGTATCCGCTGGTTCGAATCCAGTGCCCTCCGCAAGAGCATAATGCTGAGCAGACGACTTTTTAGTCGTCTGTTTTTATTTTGTATACTATCTTAAGTGCAAGCACTACGCTATTATGCAAAATAAAAATGCCTACGGCAGTTGCTCAGCATTATACACTGACTCTCACTTAAGGCTGGTTGAGCCGATATGAGAGAGATTTATTGCTCGACGCGGTGCGTCTGCGCTTTTTTTTATAAGGTATCGGCTCTATGGCTTCGCCATTCGAATCCAGTGCCCTCTGCAAGAGCATAATGCTGAACAGACGACTGAGGTCGTCTGTTTTTGTTTTATATTGTCACGTGTGGGTTTATTGCTCTATTTCTTTGATGTTTACGAAATTTTGACTACATTTGTATAACTAAATTTTACATCATGAGAAGATTCCTAACACTGTTTGCAATCATGTTTGCTCTATGCACGCTTGGTGCATGTTCCGTAGAGAAGGATATGTCGCCCGAGCCCGTGGAGCCTACCCCCGAGAAGAGTTACACAATTCTATATTACAGCTGCTGCAGCGGTCTTGATGTTGCCATCGAGCCCTTCTTTGTGCATGCGGGCGAATTGAACATCCCCGAGCATATTAATGTCGTTGGACAGGTGAAGTGGAGCTATGGCTACAAGTCTGACTACTCGGATGGTAGTGGCAGCGTGCAGCGCTTTGTCTTTGACCACGAGGCGAACAAGACCGAGCACACGACATTTGCCGACATCAGCTACAGAGTGGATGATGCAGAGAACCTTGCCGACTTTATCCGCTGGGCTCGCGAGGTAGCACCTGCCGATGAGTATATCATGGTCTTCTGTGGCCACGGCAATGCCTACCATCCCGCCTTTGATGATGTGACACGCGGTATCTTGCGCGATGATCAGTTCAATTCGTACCTCGGCATTGGCGACATCCGCGATGCCTTCGAGGCTACAGAGTCGAAGTTTGCCCTCACGATGATGGTCTGCTGCTTGATGAATACGTTGGAGTATGCAACCGAACTCGTACCCTATACCGACTACTACCTCGCATCGGGTCATGTCACCGCGGCAACATCGGGTGAGCTCTACCTCTTGGTTGATGGCCTTATCAAGCATGGTCAGGGTGAGAATGCTATGGTTAACACCGCGAAGTATGCCGTAGATGCAGACTATGAGGCCTTCTACTCACAGGTGGAGCACACTGTAGACACGGCGCT
Organism: Alistipes sp.; assembly: GCA_017555545.1. Classification (GTDB taxonomy): domain Bacteria; phylum Bacteroidota; class Bacteroidia; order Bacteroidales; family Rikenellaceae; genus Alistipes. Next base: position 2,286 of record JAFZGE010000029.1, on the reverse strand, counting down.
TACGAAGAGCACCCGCATTGCGAAGCTCAACGCTGCGATTGCGAAGTTTGTCGATAGAATCTGCGCCCTCTATGTCGAGCAGGGCTATAGCGGCGAGAGTGTCATGATGGAGAACCACGGCTTCACTACAAAGGATATGGATGAGGCTTTGGCGGCATCTTACTACTACCTCAAGCCCTATATGGGTGATGGCAATGTGTCGCAGTATGAGCGGTATCGCCGTTCATATAGCTACGACATCGTGGATATCGTAAATCGCGTTGCGGAGGCTACAAACGACACACGCCTCATGCACTATGCTGGCGAGATTGAGGAGGCTGCGGACAATGCTATTGTCTACTACAACTCAAGTAGCCTTGACATCGACAGAGTCTACCATGCTGTAACGCTTGTCAATCAAGATCAGTGGGCGGAGCTCGGCTTCGAGGCTGCAAACTACGAGGGCTTGGCTTTTGACCAGGCGACTGGCTGGAGTGGCCTGCTAAAGCTAAACAAGGCTAAACTAGCACATGACATTGAATAAGAATAAAGGCGTTGTCCGAGTGGGCAACGCCTTTGTTTTACTTCTTAAGTGGTGAGTCGGGCTCATTAGCCATTACGGCATAGAAGAGCCTGTCTACGAGGCTTGGCAAGAACTTCTTTAAGAGGTGCGTAGCGCGTCCCTCCCACTCCATCAGGCAGAGGCGCTTGCGGCGGCGGATGCCCCTCGCCACGATGTGTGCCACCTCTTCGGGTGTCATCATCTTCGCCTCGTTGCGTGGTGTGTCGCCCTGCTGTGTGCCGTCGGCGGTGAGGGCTGAGAAGCGGACATTCGAGGCGGTGAAGCCTGGGCAGGCGGTCATTACGTGCACACCCTTCTTGAGGTTTTCGATGCGTATGGTGTCGAGGAAGCCCGTCATGGCGTACTTCGATGCCGAGTATCCCGTGCGACCTGGTAGGCCGTGTATGCCCGCAACCGAGGATATACCCACAAGCGAGCCGCGCGACTTCTGCAGCCATGGCAGCGCATACTTGGTGCAGTTGACTGTGCCCCAGAAGTTGACATCCATAAGGCGGTGCAGCACCTTGAGGTCGCAATCATCGAACAACGCGCGCATGGATAGTCCCGCGTTGCATATCATGACGTCTATGCCTCCGAAGGCCTCTATGGCGGTATCTATGAGGCGCTTGCACTCCTGCTCGTTGACAACGTCACATGCGGTATATGCCACCTTGCCTCCCGCGGCCTCAATCTCCTCGGCGATGCGTCGTAGCTCCTCCTCGCGACGTGCTCCCATAACCACTTTTGCGCCCATCTTGGCATACTCGCGTGCCATAGCCTCGCCGATACCCGACGATGCTCCTGTCACCACGACAACTTTGCCATTTAGTATATTTCTCATCTCTCTTGTGTCGTTTAATTGTTGTTATAGTTCTACCATAAGACCGTCGTAGGCGAGCGCCACACCCTCGGGTAGCTTTGCCTGTGCCTCTTCGTAGAGCCCTATGTCGTGCGACATATGGGTGAGGTAGGCGCGCTCGGGACGTATGCGGTTGATAATCGCCACCGCCTCATCCACCGAGAAGTGCGAATCGTGCCTCTTCCAGCGCAATGCGTTGATAACAAGCACCTTTACACCCTCGAGTTTCGCCTCCTCCATGGGGTCTATATGGCTGAAGTCGGTGATATATGCCACCTCGCCAAAGCGGTAGCCCACCGAGCGGAAGCGGTCGGAGTGGTGACCTAAAATCGGTACTATCTCCATGCCTGCAGCCACGAAGGGGGTGTCGGTGTCGATGGTGTGCAACTCGATGACGGGCACGCCACGATACTTATTTTCGGCAAAGGCGTAGTCATACTCCATCTTCACGCGGTTGATGGTAGCCTCGTTGCCGTAGATATGCGTAGAGTGAATGGTGGGGTAGTCCACAAAGTTGAATGCGCGCACATCGTCGATGCCCGCGGTGTGGTCTTTGTGCATGTGCGTAAGGAGTATGGCGTCTATGTGCGTGATGCCCTCGCGTAGCATCTGATAGCGGAAGTCGGGGCCCGCGTCTATTATAAAACGCTTGCCCTCAACCTCTATCATTGCTGAGGTGCGCAGACGCCTGTCGCGCCTATCCGAGGAGCGACATACCTCGCAGCAACAGCCTATTACGGGCACGCCCTGCGATGTCCCTGTGCCTAGAAATGTTAGCTTCATAGCGACAAAGGTAGTAAATAAAACGAAAAAAGAGCGGCAATTGTAGATTTTTTTTCAATGCCCCATCGTGCGACTATACTCCCATACCATTTCGGGGATATTG
>JAFZGE010000197.1 GCA_017555545.1 Alistipes sp. | reverse complement strand
TGCAATTTTGGCGTAGAATATGCTATAGCTATTTTCTACGAGAATACAGACAACGCCGCAAATGGTGACGATTTGTAGAATATCTCATTAGTATTGCATCACAAAAGCGACTGTCATTTGGCAGTCGCTTTTTTGCGTTATAATTTGAACATGTAGGCGGTAAACCAGCACTACTTGCGATTATAGTTGGTTTTGATGTAGTCCATGACTTTGAAGCGGGTGGGGAGTTTTGAGCCAGACAGGTCAACAACATCCGTTGTTATCTGGAGGCGTTCGCCGCGCACCACAAAGTCGTTGATAAACTGCATGATAAGGTCGCAGCTATAGATATAGGGCAAGCCCGCCATTTTGTGATCCACATACTCCGCAGAGTAGAACCAATAGGGCGAGTCGAGCCTCTCGAGTTGCTCCACGATATATGCCGAGCCGTAGAAGCCGACACCAAACATCGAGGCGTGATCGTATGGCACATTACTATCTGACGTGCCGTGGAAGAGCATCATAGGCGCAGGCGCGGTCTTAAACTTCGGTTTGCCCTTAACTGAGAATATAGCTCCCGCGCACGATACGACACCCGCATAGCGGAAATCCGCTGGCAGCACCGCGGCACGCTTAGCACCATTACACCTCATCCACTCCGCCTGAACGGCCGTGATAGCACCTGCACTCGAGCCACTAATGATAATCTTAGAGCTGTCTACACCCCACTCCTCCGCGTTAGCAATAACGAAGTTTGTCGCCGCATACATATCCTCAACAGCCATGTTCACAGCATTTTGGAAGGCTGCAATCATAGCCTTAACACCGCCATTGGGGTTGAGATTCTTGAGACTCAGGCGGTAGTCGATAGATACCACAACGATGCCCTCACGCGCAAGGTGATCAAAGAAGATTGAGTAGTACTCATGGTTGCGCACGCCTTGCACAAAGCCGCCACCAAAGGCAAAAATGAGGCATGGGCGTGGCGCCTCCGCAGTCTCATCGAGCGCGTAACGATCCAGGTAGAGCTCCTGGCCATCATGGGTTGCAAAGTGGTAGGTGTCGCACACCACGCCCTGCGCCGATAGCGCGAAGCAGCTTAACACCATTACCACAAACATAAGCACTAACTTTCTCATAGACAGAGAGTATTGTTTATCGAAATTATTTACTCCATTCGCCAATCTCCATATTCTTTATCTCGCCGCCCTCGATGTCGAACCTCACCGCCGTGCGCACACGATGGATGCCGTAGATGCCAGCACCACCAGGGTTGATGTGCAGCAGCTCGTAGACAGGGTCGTAGATAACCTTGAGAATATGTGAGTGTCCCGAGATGAAGATCTTAGGTCGCGCACCATGAATGAGTTGCAACGCCTTAGGCGAGTAGTTGCGCGGGTAGCCTCCGATATGCATCATCAGCACCTTAACACCCTCAACCTCGAAGCAGTTGCTCTCGTGGTAGATGCGCCGCATAACGCCACCGTCGATATTGCCATAGACCGCGCGCAGGGGCTTATATGCCGCGATGGCATCTGCCGTCTCCAGCGAGCCGAAATCGCCCGCATGCCACACCTCATCGCAGGGTGCAAGGAACTCCTTGAGCACATTGTCGAATGTGCCGTGCGTATCTGATATTACTCCAATCTTCATGCCACTACTCAAATTAAAAGCCTTGCCACGCAATATGTGGCGGTTAGGCAAAGGTAGTGAAAAACTCGCAGCACATGGCACGCGGACACAATAAAGTATCAAATTTTGGTCAGATTGACCGATTTTTACTACCTTTGTTCGGTTTTATTCAACTAATCCAAATATGGCAAACGCAACAAAACGTATAGGCTACATCGATGCACTGAGAGGCTTCACCATGATATTGGTAGTCTTCAGCCACATCTATCTGCCCAACGTAACCCCGCTAAACCAGTTTCTCGTAAACTTCCGCATGCCGCTATTCTTCTTTATCAGCGGCTTCATCTCGTTCCGCATGGCGCAGTCGTGGAGTGGCAAGGAGACCCTCTCGCGCCTCGGCAGCAAGGTGCGCACAATGATTATACCAGCGCTCGTGATCGGCCTTACATACACC
>JAFZGE010000196.1 GCA_017555545.1 Alistipes sp. | reverse complement strand
TCAGCCTCTGCCTCAACAACCTCCTCAACAACTACAGGTGCAATCTCCTCAACAGGAGCAACAACCTCTGCTGCTGGCTGTGCAGCAACCAACGCAGGAATAGCCAAAAGCATAAGCAACTGCGCTGTGAGCACTCGCATGAACATCACGACGGGGTATACCGTAGCGTAACCCATAGCAGGCATGTCGTTACCCGCAGACGTGCTTGAGAAGCCAAGTGCTGGGGGATCGGTCATAGCACCAGACATAAGACCCATCATTGTGTAGTAATTGATCTTGAACTTGAGACGTGCAATAAGCGCAACAATTACAAGAGGAATAACGGTAATAAGAACACCATAGCCTACCCACTTGTAACCGCCATTTACAACAGCATCCACAAAGCCATCACCAGCGCCGATACCTACAGCAGCGAGGAACAAGGCGAGACCTATCTCACGGAGCATGAGGTTAGCGCTCATTGTTGTGTAGGTAACAAGGCCGAAGTGAGGGCCATACTTACCCAACAAGATAGCGATGATAAGGGGACCACCCGCAAGACCGAGCTTAACGGGCTGTGGTACGTTCATAAGAGGGAGTGTGCCGAGCAATACACCGAGTGCGATACCCAAGAATACGGGCAACAAGTTGGGGTGATCGAGCTTCTTGAGTGAGTTACCCAACACCTTCTCTGCCTGTGCTACCGCAGCCTCAGGACCTACAACCATCACCTTATCACCCACCTGGAGCTCCATACCCTGATAGGGAAGAAGGTCGACACCTGCACGGTGTACACGAGTGATATTGATACCATAGCGAGTACGCAAACGCAAATCTGAAAACTTCTTGCCGTTGATCTCCTCGCGGGTGATGAGGATACGACGTGATACAAGAGGCGTAGACTGCATTGCTGTTGCGCCCCAGTCGTCTGCTGTCATCTCAATGGGGTGACCGAAGAAGGCGAGAATTGCCTCGCTATCCTCTTCCGAGCAGATGATACGCAACTTGTCGCCAATGGTAAGCTTCGAGTTACCATCCGCCATCACAATCTCGCCCGATGGGTGCATAAGACGCGACACCACAAACTGACGGTTGATGAGCATGTGCGCAATAGCGATAGTCTTACCCTCGAGCATCTCGTTAGTGAACTCTACAGAGTAGCGGTGTGGCAAGTTCGACTCGTTGCTCAACGCCTTGAGCGCCTCATCCTCCTTCTTGAAGTCAACGCGCATAACGTAGCGCATGATGATGATTGTGGCGATGATACCCACAACACCCAAGGGATATGCAACAGCGTAACCAAGTGAAATAGACTTAGTAAGCTCTGCATCCATGATACCCGAGTCAGCAAATGCCTGCTGTGCAGCACCAAGACCAGGGGTGTTAGTCACCGCACCCGACATGATACCAATCATTGTAGGCAATGGCTCGCCAGTGATGTAGTGGATGGCGAGGGTTACGCCAGCACCAAGGATGATTACGAGGGCTGCAAGACCGATAAGCTTCAAGCCACCACCCTTGAGTGATGAGAAGAATGAAGGGCCTACCTGCAGACCGATGAAGAACACAAAGAGAATGAGACCAAACTCCTTGACAAAGTGAAGGGTGTCGTGGTGGATAGCATCAGATGCGTCGAACATACCGAGGAGATGACCCGCGGCGATACCCGTAAAGAGTATCCATGTCATACCCAACGAAATACCCTTAATCTTGATGCGACTCAATGCCAAACCCGAGGCAATGACAATCGCCAAAATAAACACAGTATGTGCTACTGATGGACCCAGAAACACACTGTCAAACCAATCTCTCATATTGGTAAAAATTAGGGTTAGTTATATAAATATATGTGATTGCTTGAAAAATTCAGGGCGCAAAGGTAATTAAACAATTTCTATTTAACAACTTTCCGCCCTGTAAATATATTAGTATGTTTGTCTCGGCATGATTATCAACTCTTTGAGCGATTGATAACATGCTCCATGATCATCACCGTAATCACGCCCATCGCAAAGCCGTTGCCCACCAAAGGCTGGATAACCGCGGGCGCAACATCCTTAGGCATAAGCTGAAAGAGCATCGCAACCATGATTGGCAAACCCACAGTAAGGGCATCGGCGAAGGTTGTTGCCGAGCGTGTAGAGTTCATCATCTCGTATGATGCTGCAAGCTGCGTACCCATCAAAAATAACAATATTACACCGATTACTGGCGAGGGGATTGCCGTCAACACCCAGATAACATCAGGGAAGAGGGCACAGCCAAACAACATCAGCGTTGCGGGGATAAGAGCGTAGCGCGAAGCACAGCCCGTAGAGGCGATAACACCTGGACTCATAGAGTAGTTCACGGGGCCCAAAACACCCATCGAACCCGCCAAGATATTCATCAAGCCCGTAACGCGCATACCACGCTTCATGCGCTTGTCCATATCCTTGATGCCGAGCATACCACCGAGCGACTCCATAGAGCCAATATCGTTGATTGCGAGAGCGATATAGCAGATAACAAATGCCACAACAAGGCTCCAATCGAAGACAAAATCATCGAGGAACAAACCACGCAACGAAGCGGCGCTTGACACATGTGTTGGGGCATCGAAAATGGCGTAATACAAAGCACTGCCAACAATGAGCGCCACGGGGATAACGAGGCTCTTGGCGACACCCTTGAGCATGCGGTTAAAGATAACCATAAGTACCACACCCACAACGGCAAAGAGCAGACCAAAGATATGCTGCTCGTGTGCTGCCTGAGCGGGAAAGACAAGACCCGTAATGGTTGGGGCAAGCGTAGTGGCAATAAGCATCAAAATCACCACAACAATACGTGGCGTAAAGACACGCTGCACACGGCGCATAAGACCACCAATAGTAAGCAGACCGACAAGCGCACCACCAATAGCGATAGAGCTATAGATAGCCAACGTATCAGCCTTGGCAGCGAGCGACGCCATAACACCCACAAGGAGCACAGCCGCGGGGCCCACAACGATGGGCAAGCGGTGGCCTACAACCACCTGCAAGAAGCCCGTAAGGCCGATAACAGCGAAGAGGCGCTGCGAGAAGAAGAGTTTCTCCTCGGGCGAGCCCTGAGCAACAAAGACGCTCGTAGATACAACGGCGATGCAGAGCACAAACCACTGCACGGCATACATCATCAGCTGCCCAGCAGGCAAGCGGTCATCAACATTATATTTCAGGTTCATAGTTTTATAAGTGTTTACAAATCAATATTCAACCTTGTCGGTCGTAGCCTCCCACTTGCGGAATGCCGCAAGTGCCTCATCACGCATAAAGTGCTCGCAACAGATGCTACGACGGTCATAGTCGAGGCGCAGCTGGTCATAGATAAACGAGTCGTCGAAATCTATAGCCGCGGCATCACGCTTGGTATTAGCATAGCATATGCGACTGATGCCCGCCCAATATATCGCACTAAGACACATAGGACATGGCTCGCACGAGGTGTAGACCGTGCATCCCGAGAGGTCGAAGGTCTCCAACTCACGACACGCATTGCGTATCGCCACAACCTCGGCGTGTGCCGTAGGGTCGTTATTCGCAACCACACGGTTAGCGCCCTTAGCAACCACCCGACCCTCCTTGACGATAACCGCGCCGAAGGGGCCACCACCATCATCGACATTCTTAATCGAAAGGTCGATTGCCATACGCATAAATCTTCTGTCATCAGCCGAGAATGTCTCACTCTCGGGCAAACCGTGCTGTTTATCTATCATAGTCATAGTGTTTAATTACGACCATGCTCGACACAAAAACCACGCAAATATAGAAAAAATTTCTCATTACTAATTTTTTTTACTACCTTTGCGCGGTTGTATTCTTAGCAACACTAATCTTCAGGATTATATAATTTAACTAAATAACAACATTTATTATGACTATTACAGCATCTGACATTAAGATTGGCATGTGCGTTGAGATGGAGGGTAAGACATTCATCGTTGTTGACTTCCAGCACTGCAAGCCCGGTAAGGGTCCCGCATTCGTGCGTTCAAAGCTCAAGAACCTCGAGAATGGTAACGTTCTCGACAAGACCTTCTCTTCAGTATCTCAGAAGATCGAGCAGGTACGTGTAGAGCGTCGTCCCTACCAGTTCACATACGAGGATGACCTCGGTGCACACTTCATGCACACTGAGACTTTCGAGGAGATCAACATCGACAAGAAGCTCATCAACAACGCTGACCTCATGGCTGACGGCCAGATCGTAGAGGTTATGTTCCACACTGAGAAGGAGACCGTTCTCTCAGCTGAGTTGCCCCCTATCGTAGATATGGAGGTTACTTACACTGAGCCAGGTGTTCGTGGCGATACCGCTTCAACAAACTCACTCAAGCCTGCGACAGTAAACACAGGTGCTACTGTTAAGGTACCTTTGTTCATCAACACTGGTGACAAGATCCGCGTTGATACTCGTACTCGCGAGTACTACGAGCGTATCAAGTAATATTTCTTGTGATAGCGGCGCATCTGCGACGCTTCAATCAAAACCCCGAATGGGACGTACGCCAAGTACTACCCATCCGGGGTTTTCTCATGTCAGCGCCACATCTGCACCACTCTGACAAGAAATTGGACGTGGCGCCAATTTATGGTAGTGATTAGAGAATTTAAGGAATTTAGGGAGTTTAGCTTTAAGCACTCTAAGTTCTCTAAATTCATTAAACTCCCCATTAGAACCCATCCGCAAGTCAACAATTTCACTCTCCAACCCGAAATTATCATAAGCTGTTGATAATTTTAAGCATTTTATGTGGTGTAAGTTAAATAATTTTTACTACTTTTGTAGGCGTTAAATTATGCCCGCGGGAGACCCCCATAAGTGCGGGCACCATAAAAGGCTACAAAAAATTAAAACTATGAGCAATACATTGGTAGTTGTAGGCGCCCAGTGGGGCGACGAGGGAAAGGGTAAAATCACCGATTTCTATGCAGGCGATGCCGACGTCGTAGTACGCCACCAGGGCGGCAACAACGCAGGTCACACAATCGTATTCGACGGCAAGAAGTTCGCATTGCAGTCTATACCCTCGGGAGTCTTCAACCCCCACATCATAAACGTAATGGCCAACGGCATGGTTATCAACCCTGCATCGTTGGAGGAGGAGCTCGATCGCTTGCACAAGTCAGGCATCACCGACTACAAGCTCTTCATCTCTGACCGTGCAGCATGCGTAATGCCCTACCACGCAATGCTTGATGGCGCATACGAGGCACTCAAGGGTGGCCGCCAGATTGGTACAACAAAGAAGGGTATCGGCCCTGCATACACCGATAAGTACAGCCGCGTAGGCATCCGCATGGGTGACCTCTTGAACAAGGAGTACTTCGCAGAGCGCCTCAAGGATGCTCTTGCACAGAAGAACATCGAGCTTCAGGCACTTGGCATGGAGCCCTGTGACTTCGACACTATCTATAACCAGTACCTCGCATATGGAGAGAAGTTCCGCCATATGATTTGCGACACATCAGTACTTCTCAACCGCCTCGTAGAGGAGGGCAAGAAGGTATTGTTTGAGGGCGCTCAGGGCGTTATGCTCTGCATCGACCACGGTACATACCCCTTCGTGACATCATCAAGCCCTACAGCAGCAAGTGTACCCGTAAACACAGGTCTCGCACCCCGTTACGTGAACAACGTTATGGGCGTAGCTAAGGCATACACAACACGCGTAGGTGAGGGTCCATTCCCCACAGAGCTCTTCGATGAGCGTGCAGACTACATCCGTGAGCGCGGCCACGAGTACGGCACTGTAACTGGTCGTCCACGCCGTGTGGGTTGGTTGGATACAGTAATCCTCAACCATGTACGTCGCATCAGCGGCGTTAACTACCTCTCACTCATGCTCTTCGACGTATTGTCAGGCTTGGAGAAGATTCGCATCTGCACAGGCTACAAGCTCAATGGCGAGGCTATCGACTACGTGCCTTCGACAATCGCAGACTTGGAGAAGGTAGAGGCAGAGTACATCGAGATGGATGGCTGGAGCGAGGATATCACAGGCATCAAGTCATACGATGAGCTTCCTGCAAATGCCAAGGCATACATTGCGAAGCTCGAGGAGTTGACACGCACAGAGGTAGCCGTAGTATCTGTAGGTCCTGACCGAGAGCAGACTATTATTCGCAAGCAAATCTTCTAATAATTTCATGTTATAGCGGCGCATCTGCGACGCTTCAATCAAAACCACCAATGGGACGTACGCTTTAGTACTACCCATCGGTGGTTTTTTTCATATCAGTGCCACATCTGCACCACCCTGACAAGAAATTGGTGGGGAGAGGAAGAGATATCAGCGGGCGCTGACGCTTGGTGAGACACACCTATAGTGCTTCGTGGAGCGCGTCCCGCTCCAAATCATCCCATACTCCACCCCAAAAGACCAAACACACAACGAAAAAAGCATATTCGTGCTTCCGTATACAGATTTTTTTTGCTATCTTTGCGCGAAATTGTATATAAATATGTATGCGCGGGCGTATGCGAGCCCATACACATAGAGATTTAACCAAACTAAGAGACTTATGTTTTCAGAAATTATTTCGCTCGAAAGCTACAACATCTTTCTTATCGCGATGGCGGTAATCGCGGTCTTCGTATTCATTGCCCTCTACTTTGTGGAGGCGGGCTACGGCTACCTCTTCAACCCCAAGTACGGCTTCCCCGTACCCAACAAGGTGGCATGGGTGCTCATGGAGTGCCCCGTATTCTTTGCCATGGCGTTTTTGTGGTGGATGTCTCCCGTACGTTTCGAGGCTGCGCCACTCGCGCTATTCGCAATATTCCAGTTGCACTACTTCCAGCGTTCGTTCATCTTCCCCTTGCTCATCCGTGGCAACTCGAAGATGCCCGTGGGTATCATGCTTATGGGCATGATCTTTAACACCCTCAACGCTGTGATGCAGGGCGGATGGATCTTCTACTACGGTAACTACGAGGGTTGGTTATCAAAGCCCTACTTCTACATCGGCGCTTTGGTATTCCTCTTCGGTTTCATCACAAACCTCCACTCGGACTACGTTATTCGCAACCTCCGCAAGCCTGGCGACACAAAGCACTACATCCCCAAGGGCGGAATGTTCAAGTATGTATCATCGGCCAACTACTTCGGTGAGTTCATGGAGTGGGTAGGCTTCGCCATCGCATCGTGGTCATGGGCAGGTGCTGTCTTTGCGCTCTGGACATTTGCAAACCTTGGTCCTCGCTCGGCATCGCTCTACAAGCGCTACGAGAAGGAGTTTGGCGAGGAGTTCACATCGCTCAAGCGCAAGCGCATCATCCCATTCATCTACTAAGAATAAACAAAATCAACTACATAACACCATGGAAAGCAAGAAGAGACTCGAGGAGTCAAAATTGTTCACTCCCTACAAAATTGGCAGCGTGACGCTTCGCAACCGCGTGATTCGCTCTGCAGCCTTCGAATCGATGGGTAAGGACTTCGGCCCTACACAGCAGCTCAAGGACTACCACGTAAGCGTAGCACGTGGCGGTGTCGGCATGACTACCGTAGCCTACGCATCAATCAACCGTAGCGGCATCTCATTCAACAAACAGCTCTGGTTGCGCGATGAGATCGTGCCCGCACTTCGCGACCTTACAGATGCCGTACATAACGAGGGCGCAGCGGTAGGCATTCAGCTCGGCCACTGTGGCAACATGACACACTGGTCAACAGCTGGCAGCTTCCCCGTATCTGCCTCTAACGGTTTTAACTTATACTCGCCAACGTTCCACCGCCGCATGTCACACAACGACATCCGACAGTTCGCCAAGGACTTCGGCACAGCGGTAGAGACTGCATACAACGCGGGCTTCGACTCAGTGGAGATTCACGCAGGTCACGGCTACCTTATCTCGCAGTTCCTCTCACCCTACACCAACCACCGTCACGATGAGTTTGGTGGCTCACTCCAGAACCGCATGCGCTTCATGAACATGGTCTTGGAGGAGGTCATGGAGGTTGCTCGCAAGCGCGGCATGGGCGTACTCGTAAAGCACAACATGGAGGATGGCTTCAAGCGCGGTATTCAGATTCCCGAGTCTATCGAGATTGCTAAGCAGATCGAGACATTCGGAGTTGACGGCATCGTGCTCTCATCAGGTTTCGTATCGAAGACCCCTATGGCCGTTATGCGTGGCCGCATCCCCACAAAGGCCATGGGCTACTACATGGGCTGGAACGAGTGGCTTCAGAAGATCGTCGTATCGCTCTTCGGTCAGTGGCTTATCAAGCAGTACGACTTCGAGGAGTGCTACTTCTTGGAGAACGCAAAGAAGTTCCGCGAGGCATTGAAGGGTCCATTGGTATATGTTGGTGGCCTTGTATCGCGTGAGGGCATTGAGAAGGTGTTGGATGAGGGCTTCGAGCTCGTACAGATGGCACGCGCTTTGGTCAACGACCCAGCATTCGTAAATAAGCTCAAGGAGGGTGACCTGGCAACACGTAGCGGCTGCGACCACCGCGACTACTGCATGGCACGTATGTACTCAGTAGACATGCAGTGCTGCCACAACTGCCAGGAGCACATCCCTGCACGCCTCTGGAAGGAGATTAACTCAATTAAGTAGGAGAGGAGTATGTGTTTTTGCAGCAAGCACTTAGGTGAGGTCCCCCGTGGCAAGGCATGGGCATTGGTGACAGGCTCAGCAAAGGGCATCGGTCGTCAGTATGCTGAGCAGCTCGCAGCCAAGGGCTACAACCTCTATATGGTAGACATCGACGAGACTATCACAACCGAGGCACGCATCATCGCGGAGCACCACTCCGTAAAGTGCATAGGCCGTGTTTTTGACCTCGCAACAGTAGATGCAGCGCATACACTCCACGCTGAGACCGTAAACGAGGGTTATGTCTTTGATGTTGTGATAAACAATGCGGGTATCTTCTCGCACTGCGACATCCTCACTACCCCATTGGAGCGCATCGAGCGCATGCTCATCTTGCACGACCTCACGCTAACGAACATGTGTCGCCTCTATGGCGAGGATATGCTAAAGCGTGGCAAGGGTCGCATCCTCAACATGTCATCGTACTCTATCTGGATGCCCTTCCCAGGCTTGGCACTATACAGTGCATCGAAGGCATACGTAAAGAGCTTCACCGAGGCATTTCATAAAGAGCTACGTGGCACAGGTGTTACCGTTACAGCTATCTGCCCCGCAGGCATCGCCACAGACCTCTATGGTTTGCCCAAGAACCTCCAGGACTTTGGTGTTAAGATTGGCGGTTTGATGAGCGCAAAGAGCTGTGCACGCCGTGGCCTCAGAGCTATGTTCCGCGGTCGTAGCGTCGTAGTCCCCGACTGGTGGTTCAAGCTCCTTATCCCCATCTGCAAGTATCTTCCAGGATTCTTGATTCGACCACTCCGCAACTTCACTATGAAGTGGCAAAAATAGACTTTTACTATGCAAAACGGTAGTAATCATACAGAGAACACCCCAAAGCGTAAGGGTGGCATGAAGCGAGCGATAAAGTGGATATTCCTGTCGCTTGTTGCGGTTGTAGTGCTTGCCCTTGCGGCAGCAATCATTTGGCTTGGCCCCTTGGCTGAGTGGTACGTCGAGAAGTACGACGCCGAGCTTATCGGTCGCCGTATCGAGATGGATGAGCTCAGAATCAAGATCTTCAAGGGCGAGATGACAGCCGACAACGTCATCCTCTACGAGGCGGACAACCAGACAAACTTTGCACGCCTTGGTAGCCTTGATGCTGCAATGGCATTGGGCGACCTCTTCGACAAGCACATTCACATCACTCGACTCAATGTTGGCGAGGCATACGTTCGTATTGACCAGAATGTCGATGAGTTCAACTTCGACGATATGCTCACCTTCATCGCCGAGACATACGCAAGCGAGGAGGAGGAGACAGCCGATAGCGAGCCCTGGATGATTACACTCGACAATGTGGCAATCAAAGAGAGCCACTTCGCATATTTCGACCACGAGATTGAGCAGCGCTGGGAGCTTACCGAGCTCAACATCTCTACCCCATCGCTCTATCTCGATGACCGCACCACACACCTCGACATCGCAGCCGTCATCAACGACCGCGCAGCATTGGAGGGTGCTTTGGAGCTCACATACGCAACATGGGACTTCCTCTTTGACGGCACACTCAAGGAGTTTCCCCTTGCCGAGACATACAAATATTGGACACCATTCATCAACGTGGGTAGCGTAGCAGGTAACCTCTCTGCCGATGTCGAGTTGGAGGGTAACGTCATGGCAATCACCTCTATGAACATCTGTGGTGATGCTTCGGTGATGGGTCTTGAGATTACTACGCCCACAAATGGCAAGGTATTGTTCGCCGATGAGCTATACGTAGGCATCGAGGAGCTTAACATCGACCAGCAGCGCTACATTCTCTCATACCTCAAAGCTAATGGCTACGCTTCGGAGATGCTCTTTGCGAAGGATGGCTCGACAAACTTCGACGCCCTCTTCTACAACGACCCAACCATCACCATCGAGAGCACCAAGACTGCCGAGGGTGATGACCTCTACGATGTTAAGGAGCGCGTAACGGTGACTACAAACGAAGAGGAGCAGCCATTTGCCGATATGGTGGTAAAGATTGGCGAGTTGGATCTTAAGGGTGGCGACTTCCTCTACTCTGATGACACCATGCACCGCTTGTTCGAGTACCAGCTCCGCGATATCGCAATCAAGGGTAAGAATCTCGACTTGATGGGCAACAATAATATTACACTCGGTGCGAAGCTTCCCAAGCAGGGTTCAGTGATGTTGCGCTGGGATGGTTCGCTCAGCGACTTCCACAACCAGAGCCTTATGCTCATGCTCAACAACGTAGACATGGTGGGTATCTCACCCTATGTCGAGCACTTCACAGGCTTCCCCATCACCGACGGTAACCTCACATTCCGCAGCCAGAATGTTGTAAGCAACGGTAGCTTGAGCGGTATCAACCAGTTTGGCACATACAACTTCAAGCTCGGCAAGCGCGATAAATCGCTCGATCCCGAGATT
>JAFZGE010000195.1 GCA_017555545.1 Alistipes sp. | reverse complement strand
ATACTTCAGCTCTACAACTGAGGACTACGCTCAGATGGCTCCTATGGTGATGACTGTTGAGAACAACGCTATCGCTGGTCTCGATACATACTTCGCTATGATGGTTATCGAGTACGATCCAGTAAATGAGCAGGCTGGTGGTATCCTCGGTGCTTACTTCAACTTCACACCTGCAACTGAGGTAGTTGCTGCAAGCGGTGCTCTCCAGGCTCGCGCACAGAGCGTAAACGCTAAGTTTGCTGCTAAGGCTGCTCAGATGGAGGCTTGCGAGATTCACAGCGTTGTAGCTTCTGAGTCTAAGCTTGTTATCAAGGCTGCTCCAGTAGCTCCAAGCTTTACTCCTGCTTCTCTTAAGTAATCTTGAGATTTAAGCAATATCGGCGGTCTGCTCCTTTTGGGGCAGACCGCTCTTTTTTATATGCTCATTACTAGATAATTCCGATATTAGCCCCTTTTCCAATACTTTTTGGCTATAAACTTTTGCAGTAACAAAATTTTAGCTAACTTTGTATCGAGAAAGACTGCGAAAACTTTAATTTTTTAAAAATAACTATGAATAAGGTTAAATTTTCTTTGTTTGCATTGGTTGCAATCATCGCAGCAGCATGCGTCACTGATCCTATGATGGAGGGTGAGAACATCGCTACTGAGAAGACTGCAATTGCGAAGATTATCAACACTCCTGAGGATGCTGTTGCTGGCAAGCTTATCCTCTATGTTGACGATGAGACTGCAGAGGCTTGGACTGCATGCCCTACACGCTCTGGCAACGTGCAGCTCGACGCTGTAGCTGAGGAGTTTGGCGTAGAGTCTATCGAGCCCGTATTTAACATGAACATCAACGGCGATGAGAAGCGCGCATTGAACATGCACCGCTGGTTCGTTGTAAAGTTCGACCAGGAGACTGAGATGACTTCAGTCGCTGAGAAGTTCGCTGCTGTAAGCTCTGTAAAGTGCGTTCAGTATAGCACAATGATGGCTAAGCCTCAGGTTAAGGCTGTGCCCGTTAACGAGGCAGACATGGCCGTTACACGTGCTTTCGAGGAGCCTTTCAACGATCCTATGCTCAAAATGCAGTGGCACTACAACAACCGTGGCTTGAATGAGACTATCTTCGCTGGCGCAAAGGAGGGTGAGGATATCGGTGCTTACGGCGCTTGGAAGTACACTACTGGTAACCGCGACGTTATCGTAGCTGTTGTTGATGAGGGTGTTAAGTATAACCACCCCGACTTGGCTGACAACATGTGGGTTAATGAGCGCGAGCTTAACGGTACTCAGGGCGTTGATGATGACGGCAACGGCTATGTAGATGATATCTATGGTCTTAACGCTACAAAGTACAACGGTAACATCACTTGGGACCGCGGTAAGTGGAAGCAGGATTCAAATGGCTATAACTATTTCGATGGCGACTCAGGTCACGGTACTCACGTAGCAGGTACTATTGCCGCTGTAAACAACAACGGCATCGGCGTAGCAGGTGTAGCAGGTGGTGATGGCACTGGCAATACTGGTGTTCGCATCATGTCTATCCAGATCTTCGACGGTGACGACGCTTCTGGCGCAGAAAACAACGCCAAGGGTGTTGAGTATGCTGCTGATATGGGTGCTTGTATCTTGCAGAACTCTTGGGGTTACCCAGGCTCAGGTCTCTCAAGCTACGATGCAGTATTTGAGCAGGCTCAGGGTTACTCGTTGGAGAAGACAGCATTCTCATACTTCCTCTCAAAGAACAACTGTTCTGCAATGACTGGTGGTGTAATCATCTTCGCCGCAGGTAACGAGGGTAATGCTGCTGCAGACTATCCTGGTGCATACAACGCATACATCGCTGTAACTGCATACGCTCCTGATGGTGCTCCTACAACTTACACTAACTACAACGTTGGTTGTAACGTGTCAGCTCCTGGTGGTGAGACATCAGTCCTTAAGGGTGGCTTCTCAGACAACGGCTGTGTGCTCTCTACACTCCCCGCTGAGACAGTAGATCCTTACACAGGCAGTGTTTATAATTCAGACTACGGTTACATGCAGGGTACATCAATGGCTTGTCCTCACGTATCTGGTGTTGCTGCTTTGGCACTCTCATACGCTGTGGAGAATGGCATCAAGATTACCAACAACCAGCTCTACGACATTATTACATCTTCTGTACGTAACTTCGACGATAGCCTTGAGGGTTATGTGACTCGTTACTATAGCAACAAGACATCTTACAAGTTCTACCTCGATGGCTTCAAGGGCAAGATGGGTACTGGTAAGCTCGATGCAACACTCGCAATCATGAACCTTCGTGGTGCTACTTGCATCCCCGTGACTGTTGGTGAGGAGTATGCACTCAAGATTGGCGATGTTATAGGCACTGGTGACCTCAACATCACTATGATGCGCGAGTACGTTGTTGATGATGACGTTAAGGCTCGCCTCGATATGAGCGTAGACTACTTCAGCAATACTATCTACATCAAGTGTAAGAAGGCTGGTATCGGCGTAATTACTGTTAAGTATGTTGCTGGT
>JAFZGE010000194.1 GCA_017555545.1 Alistipes sp. | reverse complement strand
TGCCGCTCAGTCGTACAGCTCAACATTAAGCGTTTGATGGATATCGGTTGCTACCGTGGCATCCGTCACCGTTTGGTTCTTCCCGTTCGTGGACAGAGCACAAAGAACAACGCTCGTACACGTAAGGGTAAGAAGAAGACTGTAGCAAACAAGAAAAAGGCAACTAAGTAATTTTAGAGAGTTATGGCAAAGAAAACTGGAACAGTTAAGAAGAAGGTTGTTAAGGTTTCAGCACAGGGTATGGCTTTTGTGCACTCTACCTTCAACAACGTTATCATTACCATCACCAACGAGGTAGGTGAGGTAATCAGCTGGTCATCAGCTGGTAAGATGGGCTTCCGCGGTTCAAAGAAGAATACTCCCTATGCTGCTCAGACAGCTGCTGCTGACTGCGCGAAGGTTGCTTACGATATGGGTTTGCGTAAGGTTAAGGTTTACGTTAAGGGTCCCGGTCAGGGTCGTGAGTCTGCCGTTCGTACTATCCACGGTGCAGGCATCGAGGTAATGGAGATTATCGACGTTACTCCATTGCCACACAATGGTTGCCGTGCTCCTAACCGTCGTCGTGTATAATTCCCTTTGGGTTATACGATTAGGTATAGGAAACAGCAGAAGACTAAACACTTAATTACTGAAAAAATTAAAAGATTATGGCAAGATATATTGGACCTAAGTCGAAGATTGCCCGTCGTTTTGGCGAGGCTATTTACGGTGCTGATAAAGTTCTTGAGAAGCGTAACTTCCCTCCCGGACAGCACGGTCTTGCTCGCAAGCGTAAGAAGAACTCTGAGTACGGCGAGCAGCTTACAGAGAAGCAGAAGGCAAAGTACACATACGGCATTTTGGAGAAGCAGTTCGCACGCACTTATGAGGCAGCTGCTCGTATGGGTGGTATCACAGGTGAGAACCTCCTCAAGTTGCTTGAGTGCCGTTTGGATAATGTTGTTTACCGTTTGGGTATCGCTCCTACACGTGCTGCAGCGCGTCAGCTCGTATCACACCGTCACATCTGCGTTAACGGCAATGTAGTAAACATTCCTTCATACGCATTGAAGGCTGGCGACGTGGTATCTGTACGTGAGAAGTCAAAGACTTTGGAGGTTATCACTGATGCATTGTCAGGCGCAGCACGCAGCCGCTATGCATGGTTGGAGTGGGACAACGCTTCTATGAGCGGTAAGTTCCTCCAGGCCCCCGAGCGCGAGGAGATTCCCGAGAACATCAAGGAGCAGCTTATCGTCGAGTTGTACTCTAAGTAGTAAATCACAAACAAATTCAATATTATGGCAATATTAGCATTCCAAAAACCTGAAAAGGTCATCATGTTGGAGTCGACTTCATCGTTCGGCAAGTTTGAGTTCCGTCCGTTGGAGCCTGGCTATGGCATGACTGTCGGAAACGCTTTGCGCCGTGTTTTGCTCTCGTCGTTGGAGGGCTATGCTATCACGACCGTGAAGGTTGCCGGAGTGAACAATGAGTTCGCGGCAGTTCCCGGTGTGATGGAGGGCATGCTCGAGATCATTTTGAACCTCAAGCAGGTACGCTTCATCCGCACTGTTGACAATGAGGAGGCCGAGAAGGTATCAATCAACGTTGCTGGCGTTACAGAGCTTACAGCGGGTTACATCTCGAACTACCTCTCATTCTTCAAGGTCTTGAATCCTGAGTTGGTTATTTGCCACCTCGCTCCTGGCACAAAGATGCAGATGACTATTACCATTGGTAAGGGTCGTGGCTATGTGCCTTCAGAGGAGCACGAGGGCATCGAGAAGGATGTTGACACCCTTCCCGTTGACTCAATCTTCACGCCCATCAAGAACGTTAAGTACTCTATCGAGAACTATCGTGTTGAGCAGAAGACCGACTTCGAGAAGTTGAATTTGGAGATTACTACCGACGGCTCGATCCATCCCAAGGATGCGTTGAAGGAGGCTGCAAAGATTCTCATTCAGCACTTTATGTTGTTCTCTGATGAGAAGATCACTCTCGATGAGGAGGAGCAGCAGGGTGTTGAGGAGTTCGATGAGAGCATCTTGCACATGCGTCAATTGCTTAAGACTAAGCTTGCTGATCAGGACTTGAGTGTTCGTGCACTCAACTGCTTGAAGGCTGCTGATGTTGACACAGTTGGTGACCTTGTGAAGCTCCATCGCAATGAGTTGTTGAAGTTCCGTAACTTCGGTAAGAAGTCACTTACGGAGCTCGATGAGTTGCTTGCCAACCTCAACCTCAAATTCGGTATGGACGTATCTATCTACAAACTTGATAAAGATTAATTATGAGACACAATAAGAAATTTAATCATCTTGGCAGACAGGCGGGCCACCGTAAGGCTATGCTCTCTAACATGGCTGTATCGCTCATTCTGCACAAGCGCATTAAGACAACCGTAGCTAAGGCTAAGGCTGTTCAGATGTTCATTGAGCCTATCGTAACTAAGGCT
>JAFZGE010000193.1 GCA_017555545.1 Alistipes sp. | reverse complement strand
TATAATCCCTCTAAATACCCCCTTTGACAAAGGGGGACTTGGTGCTGTAGCCACTGACACTAGTCGACGTCATTGCGAGGCGTAGCCGTGGCAAGGTTTAAGAGACAAAAGAGACTTTAAGAGACAAAAGGGATGACTCGTACCTTTCTGTTGATAACACCTCCCTTATGTCCCTTTAGTCTCTTACGTCCCTTTGGTCTCCTCATAGACGATAGTAGATCCCCACGTCGCTATCGCTCCTCGGGATGACGGTTTAAGAGACAAAAGGGATGACTCGGACCTTTCTGTTGATAGCACTTCCCTTATGTCGCCTACATCCCCCTTCAAACAAAAAAAGGTGCCGACCCGAAGGTCGACACCCGAACTAAAAATACCTAATTTTTTACTCTACGCTCAAGCGGCCATGCGCAGCCTTTGTGGCCTTGCGTGCGCCCTTTGCAGTAGCGTCTGCGAAGAACTCCTCGATAGGTGAGCAGTTCTCAACCTCGAATGTAGTATCCTTTGATGACCACACCTCGGTGAAGTTGCCATCCTTGTCCTCTGCCACGCCGAAGAAGGTGTAAGCAGTATCGAACTCGAAGGCGTAGTATGATGTAGTATCCTCAACTGCACCATCTGCAACGAGACCCTCAATAATCTGCTCGTACTCATAGTATGGGAAGTCGAGGGCACTCATAGCGTTGAAGTAGAAGGCTACGGCATCCTCATCAACATTTGCAGTGATAGGAACGATAACGGTATCCTCGAAGCCTGCGTAGTCGGGATTCAATGCTGCGAGCTCAGAGCCGTTGTAGTAGTTGCCGATTGTGAGCGAGAAGTCGAGGTCTGCGTATACAACCTCCGCGGTAGTGAACTTCAAGCGATTGAGCTCAGTGGTAGCAGCGCCGGCCTGTGCACCGAATACCAACCACTCATACTCCGTAGAGGGCACGAGGCCTGTTGCGGTGTCGCTCATAGTGCCGTTGATGTACTGCACGCTGAAGTTTGTGAGGATATACTCCATGATCTCAGCGTCGGTGTTACCCTCGAAGCGGTCGCCAGCAACCAAAGCTGCGATGTATGGGTCGTTGTTAGAGGTCTCAACCTTAACAGTAGCCTTGCGTGAGAGAAGCTCAGGTACAGAGAGTACGAATGTGTTCTCCGAAGCCTTGACGTTGCCAGTTGTGAAGGTGTAGTACTCGGGAGTGGTGTTCATCAACGCCTCATCATCCATGCCGAATGCCCAGAGGATAAACTCGGTGTTAGCGTCGAGCTCTGCCTCGAGGTGCTGCTCACCGCGGAATGCCAACTCGTTGAAGATGAAGTGCAAGCCCTGCTCGGGAGTGTCGAAGAATGATGAGTAGTAAGCCTTGTTGTTCTCCCAGTCTGCCTCGCAGTAGCTGCGCAACTCCTCATCCGATGCACCTGCCACGTCCTTAGCCCAGAATACGCCATAGTAGTAGTAGCCGTCGTAGCCCTGAGGCTTGATGTCGATAGTGACATTGGGGCCGTCTACCTCGACGTTGAAGTCGAAGTGGAGGGTGTAGTCGCTAACGGCTGTAGTGGTAATCTTAAGATGTGAAATCTCGGTCGTAGGCTTCAAATTCTCCTTGTCGAAGCCGTATGCATATGCTACATAAGTAGTATTAGGCGTAACGCCAGTGAACTGATGATTCATCATGTCGCCCTGGTACATGAAGGCTGCAGCACCTGTCGATGCGTCGCCACCGAAGGCAGCACCAAAGCTCTCGAAGATCTCCATGTCGCTTGCCCACAAAGCCTCATCGCTATACATGAGCTCGCCACCATCCTCCTCGAAGTACTTACCAGTACCAAGGATAAAGACGTATGGCATGTTCTTGTCCGCTGGTACCACGTTCATAGTGATGGTAGTAGCCGCAGCATTTACAAGTTCCAGCTTTATTGAGTGCTCCTTGCCCATCGCCTGCTTCACCTTGAGGGTAGGGTTTGGGTAGACACCTGGATAGATCAGTTCCAAGCGGCAGCTGCGCTCCTCGGCATCATAACTGGTTGCAACGTCGAACGAGATAACGCCATCAACGGTTGTGTCGATGTTGTACACCCAATCCTTCTCTGCACTAACCTTGAGCTCAGCACCCGCAACGGGGTTCTCAAGAGTGTAGTTAACCTCGAAGTGACCGCCCTCGGCTGTTACGTCGATACTCTTAGTCTCGAGAGTCAATGAGGTATCGCCCTGAGGCGTAACCTCTGGCTCTGGGCTCTTACACCCTGCGAAGAGTGTAAGAGTGAGAGCCGCACACATTATTAACCAAATATTTTTCATGAGATTTGTTGTCGTGTGAAGTTTCAAATTCGCTGTGTAGTGTAGGTTGTTTCGCCTCCCTATTAGTGAGAAGCAAGCACGCCCTTGTAGTTGCCAGTGAAGTTGGTGCCGTCGTTGATTGTAACGTCGAACATGATGGTATGCTCGCCAGTAGCATCGTCATACATAACGCTCAACACAGCGGCCTTGAATACGTTCTTGTTCTTGTTGTACATTGAGTAGCTGCCGTCGATGTACTGAGCCTCGTCGGCGTTAAGCTCGTAAACACCTGCGGGGAGGTATGTAGCGCTTGAGTCACCTACGCGGAGGTCGAATACCAAAGAGCTTGAACCATCAGCGTTCTCAACCTTGAGCTCCCAGTTGTCGCCATACCAGCGCTTTGTAGAGAACACAGTCCAATCGATAGCGTCTGCATCGATCTCAGACTCAACGATCTCGATACCGTCAACCTTACCTACGTAAGAGAATGCGAAGGTACGACCATCCTCAATCTGGAACGACATGTTGAATGTATAGGTCTTATCTGCCATATTGGTGAATACCTCAGCACGTGCCTCCTTTGCGTAGTACTGACCCTCGCCGTGAATGTAGAGTGTAGATGTCTCACCATCGAGGCGGCAGCCGTCGATAGCCTCCTTAGTAGAGTATGTACCTGCGGGGAGGTATGCCATAGATGGGCAGTATGCATCGAGTACAAGGCGATACTTCTCAACGCCATCAACATTCTTTGTGAATGTCAAGTAGTAGTTTGTAGGATCGTATGACTTGCCTGTAGCAACGTCCATCTCAACAGAGATAACCTCATCAGACTGTGCCAAAGATACACCCTGGATAGCGTCGTTGAACTGAAGCTCGATAACGTAGCCATTCTCCAACTCACCGAAGAATGTCATCAAGTACTTCTGGTTTGTCCAGTCGATATCTACGTTCAAAGTACCCTTAGAGAACTTGTGCTGGCCATCAACGCCTGCAACCTCGAAGTAAGATGTCTCGCTGTCGAACTGACCCATCTCGGCTGCAGCACGCTTCACGCGGAACTCCTCAGCAGATGTGCTGATAGTGTAAGTGTTCTTGGCGATATAAGCAGCGTCGTATGCGTTAACGAGGTTGAAGAGAGCCTTGTTACCCTCAGCGTCAGCCATAGTCAAAGCCCATGTCTTACCGTTGTCAGTAGTAGTGGCAGATGCTGTTGTGCAAGTAGTAGCAACAGTCACGATGTCGATAACGGGCATGTTGTCAACGTCACCAGTATAGTTAGCAACCAAGCTGCGACCATCCTTAAGCTGGAGGCTCATCTCGAATGTGTAAGCCTTAGTCTCGGGGTCGATAGATACGTTGGCAACACCGCTCTTAAGCTGTACACCATTGTCATAACCGTAAGTAGAGTAGCGCATATTGCTCAAGCAAGGCCACTCTGTAGACTCCTTAACCTCGTAAGTACCTGCGGGGAGGTAATCCTTATCGGGGTCACCGTAGAAGTCGAGGCACAAAGTCTTGTCGTTGTATGCGAAGTTGTCAGCCTCGTTAGCATCCTCGTAAGAGAACATGAGGTAGTAGTTAGAGCCATACTTTGAACCACGAACGCGTGTGTAGTTGTGCTCAACAACGTTTGCGGGATCATCCTTAGTTGTGAATGCCAACTCAACCATTGTAGTCTGGCCAGCACCCTCAGCAGCTACCAACAAAACATAATCCTTAACGGGATCAAGGTCTGTAACCTCAATAGCCTCCTTAGACTCGGGATCGAGCTCATCACCCTTGCGAATCACCTCCGAAGCCTCGGGAATCTCCTTAGTAGCGTTCTGCACGAGGTAAGCCACCTTCTCGGCATTGGTTGCTGTGTAGCGGAAGTTGATAGATGTGTGAGCCACCTGTACGATCTCAGCCTCGAGGTCTACCTGTGCCTGTGCTGTAGTCTTAACGTAGAGTGTGTTAGAGCCAGCGAGCTTTGTTACGTTCTTCGCTGCTGCAACAACCATATACTCAGTCTCGGCCTCAAGACCCTCGGCCTTAACCTCTGCTTTACCATTCTCAAGTGCTACGTCAACACCCTCCGACATGATAGTAGCCAATGCGGGGAGATCCTCGCCATCCTCAAGCACCATGTAGCGTGCCTCAGTGGCGTTTGTTGTTGTGAGAGTGAATGTCACGTGGTCGACATTCTCCTTACCCTTCTCAAGAGCAACGGTAGGCTGCTGCTCATCAGCTGGAGCGGGCTGGTCGGGGTTGCAACCCACAAGGCTCAAACCAAGGGCTGCCATGCAAAGTAAAGCTAGTTTTTTCATAGTTTTAAGGTATTTTAGTTTGTTTTAGGCTTTATTATGTCTGTATTGGTTCAGGGGTTGGTGCGGATTATTTGCGTGTGAGAACGATATCCGATGTGCCGTAGTAGTATGCCATCCAGCCGAAGCCCTCGAAGTTGTAGACGAGTGATGGGTAGTTGTTAGCAACGGGCGATGAGATAGTCAACGTGTTGCCATCC
>JAFZGE010000192.1 GCA_017555545.1 Alistipes sp. | reverse complement strand
TCGCGAATATCTATGCCATAATATTTCTTGCCTATCCACACCGCGCTGGGTATTGAACCAAGTAGATATGCGGCAATAAGTATAGCGGTTACGATAAGCCAAGTCGTTGCTGTCCAGTTTGTCATAATTGTTTGTGTTTGAGGGTTATAGTCGAGAAAATGGGGTGGGGATAATCTCGACGGATAATACAAAGTTAACACAAAATTCGAAAAATGCAAAATTATCTCGCTTATCTCCCGTAGCCACGAGGGGGCGATAATAGGAAAAATTGAGACCAAATATTGCAGATTAAAAAAAAATGTCTAAATTTGTTTGATAAAACTACATAATTGCATATTTATTAAATTGAAAAATCTATTAGCCGACTTTTTTGCCTCAGTAGAGGCATCTCTAAGTGATTGGCGTTGGTGGTCTTCGATTGGACAGATTGTCCTTGGTTATTTGCTCGTGGCGCTTGCGTTCGTTGTATTTATCAACCCCTACGACTTGGTACCTGGTGGTATCTACGGTCTTGCGTTGGTGCTCCACAACCTATTCCCTTCAATTCAGGTAGGTACATTCGGCTATATGTTCGACGTGCCCCTTATCCTCACAGCAATCCTTATCTTTGGTGGTAAGCTTGGCGGTCGTACAATCTTCGCATCGTTCGTGACTCCAGGTCTTATGAACTTGCTCGACTATCTCGTTTACCCAAGCCGTGAGGCTATCGAGTCTCTCGATCCCAACCTCTTGCTCAATGGTTATATCAACCTCTCGGATCACCTCTTGTTGGCTGCCATCATCGGTGGTTGCTTGAGTGGTGTCGGCGTAGGTGTCGTAATCCGCAATAACGCTGCAACTGGTGGTACAGATATCACTGGTATGCTCCTCCATAAGTTCGCTAAGATGAAGTTCGCAAATGGCGTGCTTCTCTCTGATGCTCTTATCGTGTTGAGTGGTCTCGTTGTTATCGGCTTCGGCGTAGGTCTCCCCGATGGCAAGGAGGGTGCAGGTCTTCTTTTGTCACTCTACTCTGGTGTTTGTATCTTCGTGAATGCCAAGGTATTGGGCTATACAATCGACGGTGCATCACGCGACAAGCTCCTCTATATCATATGTAACGAGCACTCTGAGAGTATGCGCGAGTACATCCTCAAGGATCTCGATCGTGGCGGTACCTACCTCAAGGCTAAGGGTATGTATACTCATGATGAGAAGGAGATGATCTTCCTTGTTGTAAGCCGTCGTGAGGTGCGCAACGTACAGCAGAAGATTAAGGAGTTCGATCCTCGTGCATTCGTAGTAGTAACAGATGCGTACGATACCTTCGGTCAGGGCTTTAAGCCATTCCCCGAGGAGGATGCAATGCCCACAGAATAAGTTACCAAACAAGGCTGCTTTGGCGTTATACTTGTTCTCGAAATCCTCATTTACGCTTTAGTAAACTGCGGTTTCTCGAACTGCGTATGCCTAAAATCAGCTCTTGTTATACAACTTATTTAAGTGCTGGTTGTTAAGTATTTTTCAATGCTTATTAAACGTCTATGAACTTAAATATCAATAATTTGCGACCACTTACAGGTAGTGGCCGTAAGCTATACATCGAGACATACGGTTGCCAGATGAACGTCGGTGACTCCGAGATCGTGGTATCAATCATGCAGCAGGAGGGTTTTCGCTATACCGAGAGCCTTGAGGAGGCCGATATCGTGCTTATAAACACCTGCTCTATCCGCGACAATGCCGAGCAGCGCATCTGGGGTCGCTTGAGCGAGATGCGTCACATGCGCAAGAAGAAGCCCTCGCTCATCATCGGCATTATCGGCTGTATGGCTGAGCGTCTTAAGGAGGATCTCACAAAGGGTGGCACGGGCGTAGACATCGTTGCGGGCCCCGACTCTTATCGCGACCTTCCACGCCTCGTACGCGAGGTGGATGGTGGCTCTACGGGCGTTAATGTCGAGCTCTCAAAGGAGGAGACATACGCTGAGATTGCCCCTGTGCGCCTTGATAGAAATGGCGTGAGCGCCTTTATTGCAATTATGCGTGGTTGTAACAACTACTGCTCATACTGCGTTGTGCCCTACACACGAGGCATTGAGCGTAGTCGTGATGCAAAGACAATCGTGGCTGAGGCACGCACGCTCTTCGAGAATGGCTACCGCGAGGTGACGCTTCTCGGTCAGAACGTGAACTCTTACCGCACGGGTGATGTCGACTTCCCTGAGTTGTTGAAGCAGGTGGCAGAGATCTCGCCTTTGTTGCGTGTGCGCTTTGCTACGTCACACCCTAAGGATATCAGCGACAAGCTCCTTGAGACAATGGCGTCGATGCCAAACATCTGCCGTGCTATCCACCTTCCTGCGCAGTCGGGCTCTACAGAGATGCTCAAGCGTATGAATCGCAAATATACTCGTGAGTGGTACCTGGAGCGTGTTGAGGCAATCCGTCGCTATATGCCCGATTGTGCCATTACAACAGACCTCATCGCTGGTTTTGCGCACGAGACTGAAGAGGAGCATGAGGCAACACTCTCGCTCATGCGCGAGGTGGGCTACGACTTCGCCTATATGTTCAAGTACTCGGAGCGTCCTGGTACATTTGCACAACGTAACCTCGGCGACGACATCCCTGAGGATGTTAAGACGCGCCGCTTGACAGAGATTATCGACTTGCAGAATAAGCTCTCGGAGGAGAGTAACAAGCGCGACATCGGCAAGGAGTTCGAGATTCTTGTCGAGTGCACATCGAAGCGCAGTGAGGAGCAGCTTTCGGGTCGTACATCGCAGAACAAGATGGTGGTTTTCGATCGCCACAACTTCAAGGTTGGCGACTACGTTAAGGTGCGCATCACAGGTTGCTCAAGCGCAACGCTCTTTGGCGAAGTCATCGAGTAAAAGCCTTACATAACATGAAAATAGGGGATATCCTTCGGGGTATCCCCTTGTTTTATACCTATTTTTATACGCGAGAGTTTTGATGTTTGGATTTTTTTCGTATCTTTGTACAATACTATGCGTATATAATTACTAATAACACAATACTATGCAACAGGAACAGATTAAAACTTCACTCCCCGAGAACGCTTACAGAGAGCTCAAGGCGGGTGAGGAGTATCAGCCCGTTATGGGGGCACAGACGCAGCCCCGCGAGGTTACGCCCTACTCCGTAACTCTTGGTATCATCATGGCCGTGCTCTTCTCGGCAGCTGCAGCATACCTCGGCCTTAAGGTTGGTCAGGTATTCGAGGCGGCTATTCCAATCGCCATCATCGCCGTAGGTCTCGGCCAGATGCGCGGCAAGAAGAATATGCTCGGTCAGAATGTCATCATCCAGTCTATTGGTGCTTCATCGGGTGTTATCGTTGCGGGTGCTATCTTCACGCTCCCCGCGCTCTACATCCTCGGTCTCGAGGCGCACTTCTATCAGGTATTCCTCTCATCATTGCTCGGTGGTGTGTTGGGTATCGTGCTCTTGATACCATTCCGTAAGTACTTCGTTAAGGAGATGCACGGCAAGTACCCCTTCCCTGAGGCTACAGCGACAACAGAGGTGCTCGTATCGGGTGAGAAGGGTGGCTCACAGGCCAAGATTCTCGTTGCAGCGGGTCTTATTGGTGGTCTCTACGACTTCATCGTATCTACATTTGGCGCATGGGTTCCCGCACTCTCAACAAAGGCGTGGGGCTGGGGCGCAGGTCTCGCTTCGAAGCTTAAGCTCACGTTCGGTATCAACACCTCGGCTGCGGTGCTCGGTTTGGGTTACATCATCGGCTTGAAGTATGCCCTTATCATCACAGCGGGCTCGGCACTCGTATGGTTCTTCATCGTGCCCCTCGTAGGCTCGTTCGATGGCGCAATGGATGCTGCGGCATTGGTGTCTATGCTTGGCATCACCGACACTAACATCATCAACAACCCCGAGCTTATCTTCACTCCCGAGAACCTATACCAGTATATTGGTCGTCCTATCGGCATCGGTGGCATCGCAATGGCGGGTCTTATCGGCATCGTACGCCAGGCTGGTATCATCAAGAGCGCTTTGGTGCTTGCGAAGAACGAGTTTAGCGGCAAGAAGGCTAAGGGTGCAGAGCCACGCACACAGCGTGACATCTCAATGAAGGTTATCCTCTCGCTCATCATTGCAGCGCTTGTTGCAACACTCGTATTCTTCCAGTTTGGTGTGCTTGGCAACTGGATGCAGACAATAGTGGCGTTGGCTATCGTATTCGTTATCGCATTCCTCTTCACTACAGTTGCTGCTAACGCAATCGCTATCGTTGGCTCTAACCCCGTGTCAGGTATGACCTTGATGACGCTTATCCTTTCGTCTTTGGTACTCGTATCTGTAGGCTTGGAGGGTGAGTCAGGCATGATTGCAGCCCTTGTAATTGGTGGCGTGGTATGTACAGCCCTCTCAATGGCGGGTGGCTTTATCACCGACCTCAAGGTGGGTTACTGGCTCGGTACAACACCCAAGAAGCAGCAGACATGGAAGTTTGTCGGCACATTCGTTTCGGCAGCTACCGTAGCGGGCGTCATGATCATCATGAACGAGACTTACGGCTTTACTGGTGAGAACGCTCTCGTTGCTCCTCAGGCAAACGCAATGGCTGCGGTTATCCAGCCCTTGATGATGGGTGGCGTAACTCCATGGTTGCTCTACGGCATCGGCGCAGGTCTTATCCTTGTACTCACGCTCATCAACGTTCCCGCATTGCCCTTCGCACTCGGTATGTTCATCCCTATGAACCTCAACGCACCTCTCGTAGTGGGTGGTTTGGTATCGTGGGCAGTTAACCGTCACAAGAACCCCGAGAAGGCAAAGGCAAACAACAATCGCGGTACGCTCATCGCATCGGGCTTCATCGCTGGTGGTGCTCTCATGGGCGTTGTAAGCGCAATCCTCGCATTTGCGGGTGTTGACTGGATGCTCGAGGCTTGGTCTAAGTCTATGGGCGCTGTATACGTTGGTATCGCAATGTATGTGGCAATCATCGCTTACTTCATCTGGCACTCACGTCGCGCAAAGATTGGCGAGTAATCCTAATTTCGACTTTTGCATAACATTATAACCTGAAACATTAACCAAAAATAACAGCATAATCATGGATTTGAAAGATAGATTCCTTAAGTACGTATCGTTCGACACTCAGGCAGATGAGTCGAGCACATCGTTCCCCTCAACCGAGAAGCAGCTCGTATTGTTGCGCTACCTCAAGGAGGAGCTCGAGACCATCGGCCTCAAGGAGGTGACAATGGATGAGTATGGCTACGTTATGGGTACTTTGCCCGCAACTAAGGGCTATGAGAACGCTCCCGTTATCGGCTTTATCTCGCACGTAGATACCGCTCCCGACATGAGCGGCGCAAACGTTAAACCACACGTTGTGGAGAACTACGACGGTCGTGACATCTTGCTCGGCGGCGACGTATGGTTGCGCGTTGAGGAGTTCCCCGAGTTGCCATTCTTCAAGGGTCACACCCTCATCCACACCGACGGCACAACGCTCCTCGGTGCTGATGACAAGGCAGGTGTTGCCGAGATCGTGACAGCTATGGAGTGGCTCGTGGCACACCCCGAGGTGCCACACGGCAAGATTCGCGTTGGCTTCACTCCCGATGAGGAGATTGGTCGTGGTGTAGACTACTTCGACGTTAAGAAGTTCGCTGCGGACTTCGCATACACAATGGATGGTGGCATGGAGGGTGAGCTCGAGTATGAGAACTTCAACGCTGCGGGTGCAAAGATTACAATCGCAGGCCGTAACGTACACCCAGGCATGGCAAAGAACAAGATGATCAACGCCATCGACATCGCTACAGAGCTCAATGGCCTTCTTCCCGCAAACGAGCGTCCTCAGCACACTGAGCACTACGAGGGCTTCTTCCACTGCGTAGGCATCAAGGGTAGCGTTGAGGAGGCGGAGATCAGCTACATCATCCGTGACCACGACAGCGATAAGTTCGAGGCTAAGAAGCAGCTTATGTGGGATGTTGTAAACTTCCTCCAGCGCAAGTATGGCGAGAAGGTGCTCACGCTTGCTCTCAAGGATCAGTACTACAACATGCGTAAGATGGTTGAGCCACACCCACAGGTTATTGACAAGGCTAAGCGCGCGATGATTGAGGCGGGTGTTAAGCCTCTCGTTAAGCCTATCCGTGGCGGTACCGACGGTTCACGCCTCTCGTTCATGGGTCTTCCCTGCCCCAACATCTTTACTGGTGGCATGAACTTCCATGGTCGCTACGAGTATGCGTCGTTGACTACTATGCAGAAGGCTATGAATACAATCATTAACCTCTCTCGAATCTGGACTGAGTAATTTTGTGATACGGGGCACATCTACTGCCGCCAATAAAGGTTGGAGTTGTGATGCTAATAAATATTGTGTCCCTTACTCGATACATTAATACCAAACGAATATGAATAACCAATATGGATATATGAGAGTTGCGGCGGCGGTGCCTCGCGTACACATCGCAGATGCTCACCGCAATGCCGAGGGTGCTCTCAAAATTATGCAGGAGGCCTTCCACGAGGGCGTTGAGATTGTCGTAATGCCTGAGCTCTCGCTCGTGGGTTACACCTGCGGCGATATGGTGCTCCAGAAGAAGCTTCTCAAGGACTCGGAGGCTGCCCTTGCATGGCTCATGCAGGAGACTGCCGACATCCCTACAATCGGTATCGTAGGTCTCCCCGTTGTATATGCTGACCGCCTCTACAACTGTGCCGCAGTATTTGGCCAGGGCGTGTTGTGGGGTATCATTCCCAAGTCCTACATCCCCAACTATGGCGAGTTCTCGGAGCTCCGCTGGTGGGTATCGGGCTTCGGCATGCGTGACCGCATGATTCGCTTTGCGGGTCAGGAGTGTCCCTTCGGTGCTGACATCTTGTTCGACATCCACAACGTGGAGTTCGGCGTAGAGATCTGCGAGGATATGTGGGTTCCCGTGCCTCCCTCATCAATGCAGGCTGTGCAGGGTGCTAAGTTGCTCTTCAACCTCTCGGCATCGCCAGAGTCGGTACGCAAGCACGACTACCTCATCTCGCTTATCGCTGAGCAGTCATCACGCACAATGGCGGCATACGTATACGCATCATCGGGTCATGGTGAGTCTTCTTCAGACCTCGTATTTGCGGGTAATGCCGTAGTTGCAGAGCTTGGTCGTGTGTTGGGTGTTAGCGACCGCTTCGTGCGTAACGACCGCATGGTAATCGCCGACATCGACGTTGAGTATATCTCTACACGTCGTACAGCACGTAATACATTCTACTATCCCGATGCTCCCGAGATGCGTGTTGTACCTGTTGAGGTTGACGAGATTGTGCACCACGGCGATTTGCGTCGTCATATCGAGCCTATCTACTTCGTTCCAGAGAATGAGGTTGCGCGTGCGGAGCACTGTAAGGAGGTATTCTCAATCCAGAGCGCAGGCTTGGCACAGCGTCTCGAGCATACAAACTGCAAGAATGCTGTTATCGGTATCTCTGGTGGCTTAGACTCGACATTGGCGCTTCTTGCCGTATGCGATACGTTCGACCTTTTGGGTCTCGATCGTAAGGGCATCATCGGTGTTACAATGCCAGGTTTTGGTACTACAGACCGCACTTACCAGAATGCACTCACCATGGTACGTGAGTTGGGCTGTACACTTCGCGAGATTCCTATCAAGGATGCATGCGTGCAGCACTTCAAGGATATCGGCCTCGATGTCGATGAGCGCTCTGTGGCATATGAGAACTCACAGGCTCGTGAGCGTACACAGATTCTCATGGACGTAGCAAATATGTGCAACGGCATGGTTATCGGCACCGGCGACATGAGTGAGTTGGCACTCGGTTGGGCTACATATAACGGCGACCAGATGTCTATGTACGGCATCAACGCCTCTGTGCCCAAGACACTCGTTAAGCACATGGTAGAGTGGTATGGCAACAACCGCGCTGAGGGTGCTTTGCGTCAGGCGTTGCTCGATGTTGTGGCTACACCCGTTAGCCCCGAACTCCTTCCCGCAGAGGGTGATGCTATCGCACAGAAGACAGAGGATATCGTAGGCCCATACGACCTCCACGACTTCTTCCTCTACTGCGCAATTCGCCGTCGCTACTCGCCCGCGAAGATATTCATGCTCGCAACAATCGCCTTCGAGGGTCGCTTCGACGAGGCTACAATCGTCAAGTGGCTCAAGGTATTCTTCCGTCGCTTCTTCTCGCAGCAGTTCAAGCGCTCGGCAATGCCTGATGGTCCTAAGGTGGGTGCTGTGGGTCTCTCACCACGTGGTGACTTGCACATGCCTTCTGATGCCGAGTCTCGTGCTTGGTTGCAGGAGATTGAGGAGATTGAGGCAAACTTGTAACAATATTATTCCCCCTAATACGTTTCCAGAGAGAGGCTTCGGGTGTCGGAGTGGCATCCGAAGTCTCTGTTATTAAACTAAGAACTAATACTATGAAGAAGGTAGTAATTCTTTTCGTTGCCCTCGTGGCATT
The DNA here is from genome assembly GCA_017555545.1 of Alistipes sp. Taxonomy (GTDB): domain Bacteria; phylum Bacteroidota; class Bacteroidia; order Bacteroidales; family Rikenellaceae; genus Alistipes. The sequence goes on along the minus strand of JAFZGE010000192.1, from coordinate 7,714 downwards.
TGCTGGCGCAGCATCGGCACAGACACTTGGCAACTTGCTCAAGGGCGCAGTGACAGAACTTGTTGACCAGAAGACTGGTGGTAAAGTTACGGAGTATCTCTTGGCGGCATCGTGGGACTATGCTGAGCCTGCAGTACGCATCGAGAGCGAGAATGAGCTCGCAACACTTGCGGGTAACGCTATGGTTGAGGGCATTGCCAAGAAGTTGACTTCGGTATACAACCTCGTAGGCATCAAGGCGGGTAACCACACCCTCACGCTCAACACCGACGACACATTCGCTATGAAGGTGGGTAATCGTACTCTTACAGGTACATATACCTACGACAACGAGACTCACGCCATCGTGTTTAACTTCGACACTAAGCTAGTAAACCTCTCATCGCTCAATGGCTATGCCTATATTAGCGGTGACAATCTCGAGGTGGTATACGACTGCAACAAGCTCGTAAACTTCCTCAAGGCGATAGGCTCTAAGGTGTCGGTATTGGAGGGCTTGACAAACTTCCTCAATAAGTACGACAACGTGATGGTGGGCTTCGCATATAACCGCAACTAAGCTATGAAGAGACTCTTTTTCTCTCTCGTAGTGGCGGCTATGGCCCTCGTGGCAATGCCCCATGAGGCGAGTGCGCAGTTCGACCTCTCGAAGATTGGAGGTCTCTTTGGTGGCTCTTCAGCATCGAGCGCCAAGACCAAGACATCGCCATATAAGACCCTCGCCGACAACGCTCCCGCAAAGAGCGAGATAGTGGGAACATGGGTCTACAGCACCCTCGACATCGAGTACCTCGGCACTAACACCTTTGCAGATGCTGCCCTCAGTCAGGTGGAGTATGTAGCTTGCGAGGAGCTTCGCAATGCGGGTGTAACCCCTGGTAGTTTCAAAATTACCCTCGCAAAGAGTGGTAAGGGCTGCCTTACATACGAGGACTACCAGTATATGGGCAACTACACCTACGATGTCACTAACGCACGCTTTGAGCTTACCGCAGTGGCAGATAATGGCAAGAGTATTAAGTGCGGCGGCTTCCTTAAGAAGGTCAATGGCAACCTCGTTGTTATGCTTGATGCCAAGGATGCGCTAAACGCCTTTGCAACCGTCATTCCCGAGCTTGCAACGACTGGTGATGGCTCAACCTTTGAGCTTATCTATGGCGTAGTTCAGAACTTTCCAGGTATTTACATTTCAATGCACTACACCAAGTAATTTCTTGTGATAAGGGGTCATCTGCGACCTCTCAATTAATAGCCCGAATGGGAAATACGTAAAAGTATGTCCCATCCGGGCTATTTTCATGTCGAGACCACATCTAACCCCTTCTGACAAGAAATGAGGGGTGTGGGGCTTGGGTAGGGTAGCGCAGCGCATTTATAACGTAAGAGACATAAGTAATGGCTCGGACAATACCGTATAAAGCATCATCCCTTTTGTCTCTTTCTGCCCAACCAAAACAAAAAAGAGATGACTCGAAAACGGGTCATCTCTTATTATATATATAGGTCTGCCGACTAGAAGGGCAAATCATCAGGATCGGGTGCAGGCATAGCGGGTGCAGCTGGCTGTGGCGCAGGCTGGTACGCGGGTTGCTGATATGTGGGCTGTGCAGACTGCTGATATGTGGGCTGTGCTGGCTGCTGGTATGCTGGCTGCTGATAACCGCCCTGGTAGCCACCCTGCTGGGGTGCTCCCTCTGCGCGGCGACCGAGGAGCTTCATCTCATCTGCTACAATCTCCGTAGCATAGCGCTTCTGGCCATCCTGCTCCCACTCACGGCTGCGAAGGCGACCCTCGATATAGAGCTGTGAGCCTTTGTGAACATACTTATCTACAACCTCGGCAAGACCACGCCACAAGGTCACGGTGTGCCACTCGGTGTGCTCCGTAGACTCGTTAGTCTGGCGGTTGAAGATGCGCTCGCTTGTTGCGAGGCGAATGCGGGCAACCTTTACGCCTGTCTCGAGGCTGCGCACCTCGGGGTCCATGCCCACGTTTCCTACAAGTATTACTTTATTTATCATATCGATTTAACTCTTAAATGGTTACATGTTAATCTTCGTCTACGATAGACTTGTTCTTGTTCATCTTTTTCTCCTCGTTGCGCTCCTTATACTCAATCTCTGCGACAAGGCTCTCAACGAAGTCGACACGCTCGGGTCCCTCGACCAGGCGCATGGCGATGGGCTGGTAGTACATAGCGCGCATCATCTTCTCTGGCATGCGCGCACGGCGCAAGCGTACAGCATCCTTCTCCGTGGTGAGGATGAAGGCACGGGGGTGCTCATTAAGTGAGGCGTAGATGCCCTTGAGGTCCTCGGCCGTAAATCTGTGGTGGTCGGGCAAGATGATCTTGTCCACAACCGTAAAGCGTGTCTCCGCCTCGCGAATAAAGGGGCGGGGGTTACCGATGCCAGATACGAGGATCACCTGCTGAGAGTAGTAGGGTACTTCGCGGTTGTCGAAGGCGTAGATGGGCTCGATGTCGAGAGTCTCGATGTTCGAGAAGAAGACCTTCTGGTATGCCACGCTTCGTAGTTTCTTGAGCCATAGGCGCTTATCCAATGGACTCATGGTGTCGCTGCACTTCGAGACCATGAAGATGTGACCCTCCTTAAGTCGCGACTTAACATCGCGGAGGCGACCCAGCGGAAGCATGTTGTCGTTCTCGATGGGGCGTGTGGAGTCCACGATGATGACGTTTACCTTGGGTCGCACGCGGCGGTGCTGGAAGCCGTCATCCATGATGATGAGGTTGACCTCGGGGTGCTCATGGCGGATGCGCTCGATGCCCGCAACTCTATCCTCGCACGCCACAACCACAACATCGGGGTACTTTAGCTTTATCTGTAGCGTCTCATCGCCCACGTCGATGTAGTTATCCTCGACAGAAACCTCGCGGTAGCCCTTTGTCAGGCGGCCATAGCCACGCGAGAGAATGGCCATGGTGTAGTGACCCGTCAGTGAAGAGAGGATGAACTCCGCTGTGGGGGTTTTGCCTGTGCCACCCACGGTGATGTTACCCACGCACACGATGGGTATATCGAAGGAGTAGCTCTTCAATACGCCCCAATCGTAGAGGCGGTGGCGTGTGACAACCACCAGCGTGTATAACCACGACAATATGCGTCTAATAAACTTCATCATCTCTTGTTTGTTTAGTTCCCTATGCCCGATAAATATGGAGCGCGTAGGTACACTTTTGGTCAAAGGTAGTGTTTATTTTCGTAATAACCAAATAAATGGATGTTTTTAGCGTTTATAGAGCATATTGCTATGCAGAATAGTCGCATATGACCAAAATTATTTGTATCTTTGCCCATTATGAAGTTTACGACACGTTTTTCCGCACTACTCCTGCTTCTCGTTATGGTGGTGTGCGGCGGTTGCTCTTCCGACAACAAGAGTAAAACAAGCGCTGAGGAGGCAAAACATAAAGAACCTGAATATCTCTACGGCATAAACATCGAGGGCTACACCATTGCTAACGACACCGTACGCTCGGGCGAGACCGTGGGCGGAATGTTGGGCCGCAGAGGCGTATCGCCCGTTATGGTTGACCGCCTCGATAAGGCTGCAGCAGAGGTATTTCCCTTGCGCAAAATCCGTGCAGATAAGGCTTATACAACCTTCATGCGTACGGAGCGTGACTCGTTGGGAGAGCGCGAGGTGCTCGACTACCTCGTTTACCAGATTGACGCCATCGAGTATGTTGTCTTTGGTTTCCACCGCGACTCGGTATCTGTGACCAAGGGCGAGCACCCCATGGAGCTTGTGCGCCAGTGTCGCGAGGCTGTAATCACATCATCGCTTTGGGGAGCAATCATGGAGCAGAATATGCCTTATGCCCTTGCTGCTGAGGTAGAGGATATCTATCAGTGGACTGTCGATTTCTTCGGCATCCAGGAGGGTGACTCCTTCGCTGTCATCTACGATGAGAAGTTTGTGAATGGCACATCTGTGGGCATCGGTCGTGTGTGGGGCGCTAAGTTCAGCCACGGCGGTAAGGAGTACTACGCTATCCCTTATGCTCAGGAGGAGAACAAACTCCGCTATTGGGAGTATAACGGCGAGTCGTTGCGCAAACAGATGCTCAAGGCGCCGTTGAAGTACACACGTATAAGCTCGAAGTTCTCGAACGCACGCCTACACCCCGTGCATAGGGTATATCGCCCACACCATGGCGTAGACTACGCAGCACCATCGGGTACTCCCGTCTACTCGGTTGCAGATGGTACGGTAACCTTCGCTGGATGGGGCGGCGGCGGTGGTAACACCCTTAAGATCAAGCATGCGGGTAACCTTATGACGGGCTACCTCCACCTCAAGAGCTTCGCTAAAGGTATTAAGGTGGGTTCAAAGGTGTCGCAGGGTCAGCTCATTGGCTATGTAGGCTCTACAGGAACATCTACTGGTCCACACCTCGACTACCGTGTATGGAAGAATGGCAAGGCCATCGACCCATTGAAGATTACGCAGGAGCCTGCTGAGCCTATCACCTCGGCACATAAGGCACGCTTTGAGGCTGTGCGCGACAGAGTTATCGCCGAGCTTGAGGGCAAGGAGGTTGAGGGTGGCATCATCACAGATACTGACATCTTCCCTGCAAAGTAATAGCATTGCAAACTATGGATGAGCGTATTATAAAGTTTATAAAGAAACACCATGTACTTACCCTCGCTACCGTAAATAGCGAGGGTATGCCCTATGTTGCAAACTGCTTCTACGCATACGATAACAAGCGCAACCGCTTTGTCTTTACCTCTGATCTTACGACGCGTCACGGCGCTGAGATGGCGGCGAACGACAGCGTGGCACTAAGCATCGTGCTCGAGACCCGCATCGTGGGTCGTGTGCAGGGTTTGCAGGTTACGGGCAGGTCACATCGTGGCGATGATGAGGCGCGTAAGTGCTACATCAAGCGTTTCCCCTATGCTGCGGCGGCAGACCTCGAGTTGTGGATGGTCGAGCCAACGTTCATGAAGCTTACGGATAACACACTTGGTTTTGGCAAGAAGTTGATATGGCAAAGCGAGGAGTAATCATCGTTGCGGGTGGCTCGGGTAGCCGCATGCACTCCGCAATCCCCAAGCAGTTCCTAATGCTTGGTGGCGAGCCCATCGTGGCACGCACCATAAACACATTTAGCGCAGCTCTGCCAGGCGCAGAGATTGTCGTGGTACTGCCCGAGGCACATATCCCGCTTTGGGAGAACCTTCGCGCACGCTTTGACGTCGCCCCTCACCGCATTGTCGTGGGAGGCACGGAGCGCTTCTATTCGGTGCTTAACGGCATTCGCGCTCTTAGTCCCGAGGTGGAGTATATTGCTGTACACGATGGAGTTAGAGCGCTCTGTACAAAGCGCCTCGTAGTACGCACTATGCTTGCATCCGAGGATCATGACGCTGTGATTCCCGTGGTCGATGTTGTCGACTCCTACCGCCGTGTTGAGGGCGATGAGTCATATATCGTGCCCCGAGCAGAATTGCGCGTAGTGCAGACTCCGCAAGTATTTAAGGCACAGGTGCTTCGCGATGCCTATAATGTGGCGTTTAGCCCCGCCTTCACGGATGATGCCTCGGTTGTTGAGGCCATGGGCGGCCATATAAGCCTTGTCGAGGGCGAGCGCACAAATATCAAGATTACCACACCTGAGGATATCACTCTCGCAGAGTCATTCTTGAATATATTGCAATAGGGGGCATTCTTGGTCTCTCGATTCAAGGAGCGAATGGGAAGTACATTAGTACAATCCATTCGCTCTTTCTCTTTACGAGGCAAAACGTAAGAGACTTGAGGAATAAAAGGACTGATTCGGACAGCGTTGCTGATAGCGACTTCGTTTTAGTCTTTTGAAGTCTCTTCTCTCCTTTTAGACCTTTATTGTTCTTTTTGCCTCTTCCCGCTCAAATTTTACTTTTGTGCCTCACTTTTTTAGAAAAATATTTGTTTTACGGAGATATTTTGCTTAAATTTGTTATTCGAATAACGGAACAACCTTGAAACGACTTAAAACTAACAATAAACCTAATCTAACTACTATGACAAAGATCCTTAAAATCCGCGATCTTACTTTGCGTGATGGCCAGCAGTCATCTTTCGCAACTCGTATGACTCAGCAGCAGGTAGACCGCTGTCTTCCTTACTACAAGGATGCAGGCTTCTACGCTATGGAGGTTTGGGGCGGTGCTGTGCCCGACTCTGTTATGCGCTACCTCAATGAGAACCCATGGACTCGTCTCGAGACTATCAAGAAGGCTGTAGGCGATGTTTCGAAGCTCACAGCGCTCTCTCGTGGTCGTAACCTCTTCGGCTATGCGCCATACACAGACGAGATTATTGACGGTTTCTCTCGCAACGCTATCGAGAGCGGCTTGGGCATCATGCGTATCTTCGACGCGTTGAACGACGTAGACAACGTTAAGTCTACTATCAAGTATATCAAGCAGTATGGCGGTATCGCTGACTGCGCTGTTTGCTACACCGTAGATCCTAAGTACTCTGACGGCGAGGAGCACGACAAAGTATTTACTGACGAGTACTTCTTGGACAAGGCGCGACAGATGGCAGAGCTCGGCGCTGACATGATCACTATCAAGGATATGTCAGGTCTTATTCCTCCCGCACGTGTTGCAGGCCTCATCAAGCTCTTGAAGAAGGAACTCGGCGTTGTTGTAGACTTCCACACACACTGTACTCCAGGTTATGGCCTCGGCTCAGTATACGCAGCTATCGTAGCGGGTGTTGACATCGTCGACACTAACTGCTGGTGGTTTGGTGGTGGCACAGGTGCTCCCGCAGTTGAGCTTGTTTACCTCTTCTGTAAGAAGTTGGGCATCGAGCTCGGTGCAAACATGGAGGCTGTGGCAAAGATCAACGAGCAGTTGAAGGATATCCGCAAGGAGCTCGAGCTCTCAGTATTCGGTGCTGAGAAGCCACTTCCAAAGCCCTTCAACCCCCTCACAGATGAGGTTCCCGCAGAGGTTGACGCATTGCTTGACCGTTGCGTGAAGGCTGCCCAGGAGGAGAACTGGGATGAGCTTTTGGTTGCATCTCAGGCTATCGAGGCATACTTCGGCTTCCCCGCACCTAACAAGCTCGTTCAGGATGCTGAGATCCCTGGTGGTATGTACTCTAACATGGTTGCACAGCTTAAGCAGCTCGGCGCTGAGGATATCCTCCCACGCGCTATGGAGCTTATTCCTCCCGTACGTCTCGCAGCAGGTCTTCCACCTCTCGTAACTCCTACATCACAGATTGTGGGTGCTCAGGCTGTTAACTGCGCTATGGATGAGAAGGCAGGTCGCGCTATGTATACCAATAAGTCGGCTCAGTTCGTAGGTCTCGTTAAGGGTGACTACGGCCGCACTCCCGTTAAGATTGATGAGGACTTCCGCGAGAAGATTTGTGGCTTCCGCGAGGAGCGTCCTTACGATACATCTAAGTATCAGAAGCAGCCTAACCCCGCATTGGAGAAGGCAGGTGGCGTGCTCTTGGCAGAGAACGAGAAGGAGGAGCTCTTGCTCGAGTTGTTCCCATTGGTTGCTAAGGCATACCTCACAGGCATCAAGGAGGCTGCATACGCTGAGAAGGTAGCTGCTGACCCATCACTCCAGAAGGAGGAGGCAGCAGAGCTTCAGCCTATCACTGGCGACACCATCCTCGCACCACTCCCAGGCCGTGTTATCGAGCTCAAGGTTAAGGTGGGCGATATGG